>JAPOOY010000229.1 GCA_026713205.1 Bdellovibrionales bacterium | reverse complement strand
GCCCTTTTATAATGCCCCTTTAAAGGGTCGTAATGTTATTGTCCCCGCAGAAGCCGCTCTTATTGGAGGTGTTAAATCGGCAGGACGAGGGTGGGAAATGTTAATGGAGTGTCTCACTTTAGGACGGGGAATCTCCCTTCCCTCTGTCTGTGTGGGAATCAGCCAAAGAATTGTTCGTGTGGTGTCCTGTTACAGCAAAATACGGGAGCAGTTTGGAGTGCCCATTGGAAAATTTGAAGGAGTGGAAGAAAAACTGTGCCGAATGGCGGGATTAACCCATTTGATTACAGCCACTCAAAACTTTACCTTAAGTGCGTTAAATCAAGGCATTTCAGCTTCCCTCCCCTCAGCAATCACAAAATACAATGTCACAGAGAGAACAAGGGACATCGTACAGGATGGCATGGATCTCATGGGAGGAGCCGGAATTGTCCTGGGACCCAGAAACTTAATAGCCACAGCTTATACAAGCCTTCCCTTAGCCATCACTGTGGAAGGGGCAAACATCCTAACCCGTTCGTTCATTATTTTCGGCCAGGGCTTCCTTCAAAACCATCCCCTGGCTTTAAAGGAAATAAGCGCTCTGGAGAAAAAGGATCTTTCCACCTTTGACAAGGCTTTTTCAAAACACCTCTACCTTATAATTTGTAACATCATTCGCGGGATGGTTTTGTCTTTGGGAAGAGGATGGTTTTTTCTCGCTCCGGGATATTTTGGAAGAGGCCACCGCTCAATCCAGAAAATAGCCTGGAGCGCAGCCCTTTTCAGCTATTTAACAAACCTTTTCTTCTTTGGATTTGGAGCCAGGCTTAAAAAAAAGGAAAAGCTTTCCGGTAGATTTGCAGACATTCTGTCTCATCAATACATAGCCACAGCCCTGTTATGGAATTGGAGAGCCAAAGGGCAATCAAAAAACACCTGGCCGGTGGTTCAATGGGGGCTGAACTACTGTTTTCAACAAATTCAAAAAGCCCTGGAAGAACTCCTGTTAAATCTCAATAAACCCGCCCTGTTTATCCCCCTGAACAGATTTTTGTATTTTTTACTGCGGCTCAATCCCCTAAATGCAACTCCCTCAGATAAACTCTCCAAAAAGGTAACAGAGGCCCTTTCAAAAAATAATGCCTTTCGTGAGGAATTGACCGACAATTCCCTAATACCAACGAATCCAAAACATCCCCTCTCTATTTTAGAGCAAACCTGCAAGCTCATTGAAAAAGCCGCGCCGGCCGCAAATAAAATAAAAACGGCTATTCGGAAAAAACATCTCCCACGAAACCCAATTCCCTTATTGTTGGATCAAGCCTTGGATAAAAAAATTATCACTTCGGAGGAATATAAAAACTTGAAAGAGGCGGAACAGGCTCGGGAGACAGCCCTTCAGGTGGACACCTTTACTCGGGAGGAGTATCTTCCTTAATCCCGTTAGTGGGATTTGTCTGATTTCTCAATTGGGTCAACAACTCTTCCATCTCTTTGAATTGATCCCCTGTTCTCAACTTTAAATCTTCCGGATTCTCCCCTTTCAAAACGGATTTGAGATACTTTTGAATCGCGTACATTGGCCCGTAAATCCTATTGGAAAAATAAACTGTTAATCCCATAACCAATAAAGTGAAAATAATATATATCACAAAGTAATAGGTTATAAATGAAGAAATCAAATAAGATTGCTCCAAAGGATGAGCGTTGTTGGAAAAATCTGATAGCTTATGAGAGATAAGAAAAATGGAAATCCCAATACAAACCATAATCCACAAAACATAACTGATAAATTCCACTTGATATTTTTGAATTTGCAGATCGTGAATTAAAAAATTCCCCCGCCGCTCCACGT
>JAPOOY010000181.1 GCA_026713205.1 Bdellovibrionales bacterium | reverse complement strand
TCTTCTGATAACTTAAAAGATTTATTAGAGAAAAGGCTTGCTGTTGAAAACCTTACAGAAGAACAAGTGAGTCTTGATTTTGTTCAAAAAGGTACAGATATCAAAATAGGGATTGACATCGCTTCTTTGGCTTTAAAAAAACAGGTGGATAGAATCATATTAATTTCAGGAGACAGTGATTTTGTGCCAGCAGCTAAGCTAGCCAGAAGAGAGGGTATTGATTTTATATTGGATCCTTTATGGCAACCAATTAGTCCTTCACTTTATGAACATATTGATGGGCTTCAATCTGGGGTTAAAAACCCGAATATAAAATATAAAGAATGATATCTTAAAACAGAAAACCCTGAATCGGACAAAAGTAAGAGAATCTAGTGAAATTAAATATCAACCCACTTTACCGTTCTGTTTTTGAGCTATATTTTATCTATGTTCACCACGGCCTGAGAAAGAGTTTTTAATCACAACCTGAGTGTTTTTATCTACCATCCAGGCCATTCAAAAATGTGATAATTTTCTAACTGACCACCTCCTGGCACAAATATAATTTTTGTTCTTGACCCCCATTTCGCCTACACACCTAAAAAGAAGGAAGGTGTTGTATGGAGAAGCCAGAAAAGCTAAAAAGAAGGTACTTTACGAGAGAGCAAAATACAGCCGTGGCTTTCAACTGTGTTAAAAATACGCATGGCTTTAATCAGATTATGGGAGGGCACCCAACATCTATAATCCTTTTTCATGTTTAAAATTCAGATTTTCCAAATAAAAATTCTATGCTTTTTTTGTTTTTATTTTTGGAAACATTTTTAATGTGTTTTCTTCAAGCTGTCGGGACAATAGCTCTTCTGTTACATTGTGCAGTTCGCAAACTTTTCGGGCGACATAAACCACCCAGGAGGGTTGATTTTCTTTTCCACGGTAGGGAATCGGCGCTAAATAAGGCGCATCTGTTTCTATATGAAGGCGATTCAAGGGAATTTTTTTGCAGGTTTCCTGAAGCTCCTGTGATTTTTTAAATGTCACAATTCCGCTAAAGGAAATGTTGTATCCCAAATCCAGAGCTTTTTGGGCCATCCCGTAAGAACCGGTAAAGCAATGAAGTATCCCCTGCACCCGACCTTGAAATTCCTTAAGAACAGCCAGTGTGTCCTCTTCGGCATCCCTTGTATGAATTTCAACAGGCAATCCCTCTTCCTCCGCCAAACTCATTTGACGAACAAATGTCTCTTTCTGAATATCCTTTGGAGAATGTTCATAATAATAATCCAAGCCGATTTCTCCAACAGCCACAATAGAGGGATCTGATAAATGTTTTTTTAAAAAAATTTCACATTCCTCATTAAAACAATCCGCTCTATGGGGATGCATTCCCAAAGTGCCAAAAACCTCAGAGGCAAACTGACTTGACAGTCTTAACACCTCCGGCCAATCTTCCGGTTCCGTACCCACAGTAATCATTCGCCGCACTCCTTCACTGCGAGCCTTCTCCAGAATCTGTTTTGGATCGGTTAATTTATCCAAATGAGTATGTGTATCCGTCCACATATTACCTCCATTACCTTTTTCTCTGATACGGATGACATACCAAAAAAATAAGAGCTATATACTGGTTAGGTAAAAATCTTAAATCCATAAATATAAAGGTTGAAACATGAAACAATATGATCAGTAAACCACACACCCTCTGGAGGGGAGGAAACCAGGCAACGACAAGAACACATACTTGAAATAAGATAACACCCAACCATAATAAATGGTTAATAAAAGGCCATTCAAGCACTTTCAAAACACCTTCATAAAAAGGAGACTCTAAATTATAGGAAATGTATTCATCAGCGAAATTTGCTCCCAAACATCTGGGAATCTCCGACCAGTCCATTTTCATAAGATAACCCATAAAATCCCGTAATTTCCACAAACCGGTTAAAAAATAAGCCCCAAGAAATGAAACCTGAATAGCCCATAGGTATAATTTATTTTGTTCCTTAATTAGCTCTTTGCTTTTGTTATTAAGATTTATGAAAATCAACCAAAAAGAAGTAAAGAGGAGAATATGAGAGCTATGACCTATCTTAATAGGGGAATATTTAAGAGCTAAACTCTGAAAAACAAGTAAGAAAACAAAAACACGAAGCCATTTTTTATGAGGAAACAGGACCCCTATCATGGAAAATAAAAAACCGGCTAATACAAAAGCCAAAACAACAGGAAATTTCTCAGGAATAAAGCTCATCCAACTGACAGACCATATCCAGTCAGTACGACCGTTCAATTCCTCCATTGTCCAATGCCAATTTTTTAAAATATTCCTTAAATAAGGCGCAAAAAAACCGATAGCGGTCAGGCCATAAAAAATCCGTGTGATTAAATTCAAAGTTTGAAAATTAACCTCAAACCTGGAAAGATACCCTTTCGTTATCCTATTGAAAACAGTCTTCATAACTTTCTATTTCTCTGGGGGTTTCTGTTAAACATTCCCTCTCTAAAAAGAATGTCTTTTTTCAAAGAATCTGATTTAAAGTATTCTA
>JAPOOY010000287.1 GCA_026713205.1 Bdellovibrionales bacterium | reverse complement strand
TATTCACGAGGCGGAACCCAACATTGTTGTTCCTGTTCTCAGGATCGTTCCTGTTGCGATTAGCCGACCGCAAGTTCTGCGCATTGTTGTTCCAACTACCGCCACGAAGAACACGGCAGGCCTTAACTGACCGTTCACCTAAAAAAAATTGTATCTCTCAAATTTTTAGTGTTTCCATGAGAGATATGAGCTATAACACTTCTCACAGAATTAGTTAAATCCTCCTCTCTGATTTTACCATTTATATACCTTTTTTCCAATTTAACAATATTTTTTCTAAAACGAACAAGCTTGGCCCTTTGCAAACGAACCAATCCTCTAAAAATCCGGTAACCTAAAAAGGACAATCCCTCACTGACAGGAGAAATCCGAACAGCTTTCTCCTTCAATTCCAAATGTAAGGATTCAGAAAGAAACCCTCTTATTCTTTTTAAAAAACCTCTCAATTCCCTTTTATCGTTAGAAAACAAAATAAAATCATCCATATAACGAATATAGCCTTTTCCCTTTAATTTGTGCTTAACAAATAAATCAAGCTCCCCAAGATAAACATTGGCCAAATGCTGACTTGTCAAATTGCCTATAGGCAACCCTTTCCCTGTTTCTGTATAAGGAGGCTGATGGGAAATGATGAGATCTAAAAGCTGTATCAATTTTTTATCTTTAAATATTTTTCTCATTAGGGTTTTAAGTGATTGATGATCTATAGATTCAAAATATTTTTTAATATCCGCTTTAAGATAATAATTGTACTTCCTGACCAGGTCCTGTGATTTTTTAAAAGCCTTATGGGTTCCCTTTCCAAGCCGGCAGGCATAAGAGCCGCTAATCAATCTTCTTTCAAAAACAGGCTCAAGAATATTCATGATCGCATGATGGACAACCCGATCTCTAAATTCCGCGCAACAGATATTTCTCTCTTTTGGCTCATAAATCTTGAAAACACTGTAAGGGGCCGGATGATAGCTTCCCTCACTTAAGCGGGTTTGAATATCTAATATCTCATTTTCAAGATTAAAGTAAAAAGGAGCCACTGTCTGTTTGAACTTCTTTCCGCAAAAAGCTTTTTTAGCAGAATAATAAAGGTTTTGAATTTCAATTATTTTATCAAAGAGATTGCCATGTCTTTTCATCCGTTGTCCTTTTGTTGTTTCAACCAGCCTCCAAGCATCATTCCCGCTTCATTAATGCTTTTTGCGGAAAAATTATAAGACTTAGTTGAAATTAATTTCATATCATGGGAAATACGCAAAAGGATTCTCATCTTTTCAAGACAAAGGTCAATCTGTTTAAGCAGGTGTCTTTTTTCTCTTTGATACTTTGCTGTAACTAACAACTCAACTATATCAAGGGCAAGGTTTTCAATACGACTCGTTATAGTAAAACGCGATTTTTTAGGAAATTTTTCTAAAGCCGGCAGGAGCCATTTTAAAAACTCAAGCCATTTTACAAAAAGAACAAGTTCTTTATTTTTATGGGGAGGTTTGTGCAGGCTGTTCATCTGTCTTTTCCTTTGATTTTAAACAGGAAGTCAGCTTTAAAATATCCCCTCCATACCTCTCTACTTTTGCCTTCCCAATTCCTCCCACTTTCATAAGCTCATATTGAGATTGAGGTCTTCTCTTACAAACTTCTGCAAGCTGTTTATTGTTTAAAATGATATAGGGAGGCACACCTTCTTTCCTGCTTTTTTCATTTCTCCACTGTCTAAGAGTGTTAAACAAGGGCATAGAGGTCTCATCTAAAAGCTCTCTCCATTCCTCTTTTTTATTGACCGCAGTTGTCTCATTCGGAATTAAAGACAGAGGTTTATATTTTACAACAAGTGTAAGATAGGGAACGCCATCCTTTTGAAAAAGATAGTCATTCACCGAAACAAGCTCTTTATCTTTTACAAAATTATTAAATTCTTCATCATCAAAAATCCCGATTTGAGAATTAAAAGGCAATGTCCAAACTTTCACCTGTATCATAGGCCCCTCTCGCTTGATTTTAAAACCGCTTTCGCTCAACTTATAAGCTGTAAAACAGCTTTTTAAACCTAAATGACGAGCTTTATTTACTGTTTCATAACAACGGGATAGGGGGGCGCCCCTCTCCCTTAACCACTGTATTCTCCTGAGCGCTTTTAGGTTCTTAAACCTCTTTTTTAATGAAACCCATTCATTCTCATACACTGAAAGAACAGAGCTGAATTTCTTAAATCCTCTAAAAAAACAGAACTCTTTAAACCGGACACAAATACAAAAAAGCGAAGCTAAGATCGTGGAGCCAGTGAGCGGGCGAGCTATCGCTTTCGCCTGCTCACTGGCTTGCCAGGGAATCAGAGGACCAAGGGCTCAGGATTACAGCGTCCTCACGAGGCGGAACCCAACATCGGAGTTCCCGCTCCCAGGATCGAGCCTGAAGCGATTAGCCGACTGCAAGCCCTGCGCACTGAGGCCCAACTACCGCCACGAAGAACACGGCATTCTTCACTGAACCTACACTCGCTCTCTCTATTTAAAGGATCCTCACCTCCTGCCAATTTCACCTTGTAAGAATCCTCAACCCACTCCCATACATTTCCATATATCCCATGAAGCTTATTCGGATTATGCCATCCCGTTGTAACTTCATGCGTCCCGCCACCTGAATTATCATTATATACAGCATACCTGCCTAATTGAGCCGGATCCGGATCATCACCATGAAAATATGCCGTCTTTGTTCCCGCTCTCGCGGCCCACTCCCACTCCGCCTCTGTGGGCAGACGATAGCAACCTCTTGGATCTTCAGGAATCCCTTTGCAATCCATAATCCCCGCAGAGGCATTCAATTCCTTTATAAACTCTTTAGCCTCATACCACGAAACATTCTCCGCAGGATGGTTAGGACATATCTTTCTTACCTTATCCCAATTCTCACAATCCTTAGGTTTGCTAAAATGAAACGGAGCCTCACCCGTAACTAAAAAGTATTGCTCCTGTGTCACCTCTGTCGCCATCATCTCAAAGGGCTTGCTGATTGTAACTTCCACCTGCTCCTCATCTTCATCTCTGTCTTTCTCATCCGCCGGACTCCCCATCGTAAAACTCCCGGCTGGAATCTCCTGAAAGGAAAATCCCAAATCCTCTATCTTAAAACTCTTAAAATCTCCTGTTAGCGGCTCCCCCTCAGGGTGATGGCCCCAAGCCATAGGACCCAGAAAACCCAGACAAAACAACCCTAAAAAAACTGCTCTCATCACTTCCTCCTTTTTGTTTTTTTATAAACTCCTATCAACCGAAACCTGAACTTCCCACTTCAGCTCTCAGGCACTCCCACTTCTTACCAAAAGACAGCAGCCTTTGAAAGATTTTTTTAATTTATTCCCCACAAATCTCATAAAAGCGGAAATTTTTACACAAACTTAAAAAATATTGTAAATTTTTCCTGTGTTCCTGACCCATTTCAACCAGAGACTGATTCCTGAATCTCCCGCATTCCACAGGGCTTTTCATCCCCCGCCTCAGGCGAAAAGCCGCATTATTGCAATAAACCGAAACCTTTGTAATCCCAAAAAGGGTGGAATGTTCTATGTAGAACATTTTGAAAAAAAAGGGGGGCGGAAGCAGCGGGAGGGTGTTCTATGTAGAACATTTGGGCTTATGAACAGTTACATTCCTCCGGCTTGAAATTTTCCGGTTCTTCATAATAAAAAATACCGACACCCTTTATAACAGTCTATAGGGGTCAAAAATTCAAACATGCGTTTTGCCACAGAGCGACTTTCAGCCGCATCTGTGTCAAAGCCGAACTCATTTTTGACCCCTATAGACTGTTATAAAGGGCTTATGTCTCTTAAATAAAAACCGGAAATTCAATCCCGATCGGCATTAAAATCATCCTTTTCATAGCAGGGTGTTCTATGTAGAACACTCTCCCATAGACAAACCTCCACAGAGGAATTAAGGTGTTCAAAAGGGCTTTTCCATGGGTCACATTATCAGTTTGGTTAATCAAAAAGGCGGCGTGGGGAAGACCACCACTTCCGTTAATTTGGCCACCGCACTCGCTTTAAGGAACAAAAAAGTCCTGCTCATTGATATGGATCCTCAAGCCAATGCCTCTTCCGCACTAAGCTCAAACCCTCAATCTCCCACTATTTACCAGGTTTTATGTCAAAATCAGGATATTTCCAAAGCCCTGCAAACCACTAATATGGAAAATCTCTTTCTCCTCTCCAGCAATAGTCATCTGGCGGCGGCAGCTGTGGAGTTTTTAAGCCTTCCGAAGTGGGAGTTTTTGCTTAAAAAGCGCCTCCAACCCCTGGAAAAGGAGTTTGATTACATCTTCATAGACTGCCCTCCTTCCCTGGGGCCTCTGACAATCAATGTTTTAGCAGCCTCCCATGAGTTTATTGTTCCCCTTCAATGCGAATACTACGCTTTGGAAGGGCTTAGTCAGCTCATAGAAACCATTCAACGCGTGAGGGAGAATCTTAACCCCCCATTAAAACTTCGCGGCATCCTTCTGACTTTATTTGATTCCCGAAACAGGCTTTCCCATCAGGTGGCTGAAGAGGTGAGAAAACACTTTGAGGAAAAGGTTTTTAAAACCCTCATCCCCCGCAATGTGCGTCTGAGTGAAGCTCCCGGGTTTAAAAAATCCATTTTTCAGTACGATCCCCATTCTACCGGCGCCCGAAAATATTTTGATCTTTCCTCCGAATTTGAGACTTCCCCTCCTCCCGCAGAGGCTTCACCTTCTTGACTTTAAATCCGCTTTTAAGCAGATTTATGAGGATATTTAATGGAATTTCAGAATTTAGAAAAAAATGATCGCTTAGGACAGGGGCTGGAATCCCTCCTTGGCCCTATCTCCCAAAAGGGGGAAAAGGTTTTGTCCTTGGATATAGAAAAAATCATTCCGGCAAAAAATCAGCCTCGCAAACATTTTGAAGAAAAGGCCCTTGAAGAATTGGCAACTTCCATCAAAAAACATGGGGTTCTTCAACCCATTTTAGTCAAATCCAACGGAACAAACTACGAAATCATCGCCGGGGAAAGGCGCTGGCGAGCCGCCGGGCTGGCCGGGCTGCACAAAATTCCCGCCCTTTTAAAAACCCCCAAAAGCGGAGAGGACCACTTCTGGACTCTTTTGGAAAATTTACAAAGGGAAAATTTAAACCCCTTGGAAGAAGCCAAAGCTTACTTAATGCTTTTAAAGAGCCATCACTTAAGCCAACAGGAGCTTTCTGACATTTTAGGAAAATCCCGCCCTTCTCTGGTCAATACTCTCCGTCTTTTAAAACTGGCCCCCTCTATCCAAACCTGGGTGGCGGAAGGTCGGCTTTCCATGGGCCTGGCCAAAGAACTTTTGCGGGTGAAATCCGAAAAAGAACAAAAAAGGCTGGCGGAAAAATGCCTCCAAAACCAATGGACAGTCAAAGAGCTTCGTAAAAATCTGGCGCCAACTGAAAAACAACCTAAATCACCCCTTCCTTCCTGGACGAAAGGCTTGGTTTCCCGTCTGGAAAAACGCTTTTCCCACCGGATTCATCTGAATTTTAAAAAAGGAAAGGGGCAAATCTCCTTTCACTTCAAATCAGAGGACGAGCTTAAAAAACTCGTGGAAAAACTATGTCAAAAAACCTCGCACTTTTAAATGATGAGCCCATACAGGCTCTTTTAGAGGAAGGCTCCTCTTTTGATGGGGAAATGCGTTTTCAGGGGACGGCCCGTATCGGCGGAAAATTTCAGGGGCATATTCAGGGTCAAGGCACTCTCATTATTGATTCCACCGCTACCGTAGAGGCCAGCATTGAAGTGAATCATCTGGTTGTTTTAGGGAAGCTTATAGGTCAAATCACCGCCAGTCGCAGTGTGCTCATGGAGCCTCCCGCTCACTTTAAGGGAGAAGTAACCACTCCCTCCCTCTCCATTAAGGAAGGGGTTACCTTTGAAGGCTCCTCAAAAAAAATGACCCCCTCCTAACGATACAACTTATATAAATGAAAAAACCATATAGCATACATAAAGATCACTAAAGCCAAAGTTCCCTTCCCCTCCAAAGCAAATCGGGAATCCAGCCAAGACCCCACTATAAAAGCCACTGCAATATACCCTAAGAGTTCCGTTGCCAGAATGAGAATTTTTTTCATTGATACCTGGATATTATATCCGCAACCGCTTCCGGTCACTTTGGAAACTGAAAACCATGGGACAATTTTTCAGGCACAGCTTTACGGCTTTTTAAAAAAGGCCGTGGATCTGGCCTCAAAAAAAACAGCTCCCCTTTCACTCATCCATTTTGTAATGAGAAAATAACATAATAAAGCTTTTTTCTAAAAATAGCCTTCGCCTTTATTTCAGATTTAGCTGAAGGAATTTTCAATTTTGATCCGCATATCTTCATAAAGCCCCTTTAGGCCGACGGGCCAAACGGCGGGTGAGCGCTTCAATTTTTTCCGCTGCAGAAGGGGAGGATATTTTTTTTAACTCTTCAATAGCTAACTGATACCGACCCTGAGTTTCAAAAATAACAGCTAAATATCCGCGAAAAATTTCC
>JAPOOY010000286.1 GCA_026713205.1 Bdellovibrionales bacterium | reverse complement strand
CTTTTTCACTGTATTCCTCTTCAAAACGAATCAAATGGGAGGGGGCAAGAGCAGTGTATTTTTTAGATATAGGGCAATTCTTTTCCCGCATCATTATTACGATGGCTTTGACTCCTTCTTCCTTCAACTCTGAGAGGCGAAACCTATTTCCATTTATCGGAAAAAAAGATATATCCTTAATCCTGTCCAAGCTTAATTTTTTTATATTCTCACTTGATTTATAGTTATTGAGCAACTTAACTGGTAATATACATGAAGATAGACCAAGCAATAAGCAGAGAGAGAAAATAGATTCTCTGACTGAACATAATAGTGTTAACTCGTTCTTCATAAAAGTTATTATAACTGTATTGACTCTTTAAAAAATTCTTCAACTTAAAATTATTTTCTTAAAAGAGAACCCATAAAAAGTTGGATGTGAATCTTGAATAATTTGGAGCAGTGATTTACTCCATTTTGATCCAAAAAAACAATCGCTTTTAAAACTTGGCTTAACATTCTTCATATTTCACTTTCTTCTGAAAGTTTAGCTTGAAAATAACCTATTTTCAATTTATTTCTCTTATATCCTTCTGGAGTGATTTTTGTGGTTCTCTGCGATATCAAGATAAACCCTTAAAGAAGAGTAATCCCCAAAAGTTCAGGTATGTGTTTTGCCACAGAGCGACTCTCAGTCATATCTGTGTTGAAACCAAATTCACTTTTAGATCGTAGGAAAAGCTCCCAGACTTCCCAACTCTCCTCTTAAGGAAACATAAATTCCTCTGTTTTAAAATGACCAAAAAATTCAACCACAATCGTTATAAAAATCAGACTAAGAGATCTTAGTATGGCTTTCCAAAAAACAAAAGAGACATTGTGAAAAGCTCAATTTTTCTCAAAAAACTATAAGAAAATTCAGAAAAAAGCAAAATGTCAGGCTTTCACCATATAACCGAAAAATTTGCCCATAGAAAACAAAAAAATCTTTAAATTTGACAAAATCCCCCTGTTTTGGTAGGAATCAAGAACTAAGATTAACGAAGGAGATTTATTTAAAACACCTTCCTTTTGAGGATTTCAATAGATGTAACTTTAAAAAAATGGTTACCATTTCATCAATTGCGCTAACAAAAACAGGAGGAAAGCATGTCCGAATCAGAGAAAACAAATTTAACACCGGATTTCTCTCACCTCATTTTATCCATTGCCTCTGCGGCCCTTTTAAAGATGGGCTTGGATCCCCAGTCCGAAGAAAAAGAAGACCGAAACATGGCCCGCTACAACATCGATCTTCTATCTATCTTAAAAGAGAAAACAAAAAACAATCTGACGGAAAAAGAAACCAGACTTTTAGACTCCTGTATTCATGATCTGCAACTGAAGTTTATACAAACGGAACACAAATCAGAATCCACTCCGGAACAACAAGAAAAAGAACCTTCCCAAAAAGAAGCCGCCACAGAAAAACAGGAAAAAGAGAAGCCTCAGGATAAATCAGCGGAAAAAACGCAAAACGATAAAGAATCTAAAAAGGAAACTAAAGCATGAAACAAGCCTTACAAACTTCTTTCAAACATAATTTATTTAAAATATATCAATCATTTTTGATGACTCAGGGTTTTATAGAGGAGAAAAAACCGAAAAAATCAAACAAGATCAGTATAATTCCGCTTCAGCCGTTTAAGTCACTGACTCTCATTTCCCATCTGATTTTAATAAGCTTATCTCCTTTAGTTATGGCCCATTCTTCAGGTTTCTCCTTTGTGGAACTGGCTAAAAAAATTGAACCCAGTGTCGTAAATATTTCCGTTACTAAAAAATCCGCAAATAATAAATTTTTTCTGGCGCCCGGGCTTTATGTTCCGTACACCCCCCCTCCCATTAGCGGTTCAGGTTCGGGTTTTGTCATTGATTCCAAAGGATTGATTGTTACCAATACCCATGTCATCACCGGAGCGGATGAAATTAAAATTCAATTTGCAGACAGCCAGGAATTTTATAAAGCGAAGTTGGTGGGAAAAGATGATCTCAGCGATATTGCCCTGATAAAAATTAAGCCAAAACATCCTTTAAAACCTGTCAAATTAGGTAACAGTAAAGATATTCAGGTGGGAGAAAAAGTAGCGGCTTTTGGTAATCCTCATGGTTATGGTCATTCCATGACTCAGGGAATCATCTCTGCAATAAAAAGAGAAATTGATGAGCTGAACTTATTTCCCCTTTTACAAACGGATGCCAGTATCAATCCTGGAAATTCAGGCGGTCCGCTGGTCAACTTAAAGGGAAAAGTGGTGGGAGTTAACAATGCCATCGCAGCAGGCGCTCAGGGAATTAGTTTTGCCATTCCTATTGATAATGTAAAAAACATTTTAAATGATCTGAAAAATCATGGTTATGTCAAAAGGGGATTTATAGGCGTTCTATTAAGTTCCGCAAAGGGGGGAAGCTTGATAATGGATGTGGTTCCCGGTGGACCTGCCGATCGAGCGGGCCTTCAAGCCCATGACCTTATTGTAAAATTTGGAAAAACAACTATTAAAAATTCAAAAGACCTGGCCAACGCCGTAGCCAAAACTCCTCTTTCAAAAAAAGTTCCGGTTAAGATTGTAAGAAACGGTAAAGAAAAACGACTCTTTGTAACTATTCAGCTCAGAAACGAGAATAGTTTTAATTTTCCAAAACCTCTTTCAAAAAGAAGTAAGAAAAAGGGAATTAAAACAACTCTTGGTTTGAATCTGACTAATCCTGATCCCAGTGTTTTTAAACAATTGAACTTGCCGGATTTTGGAGCAAAACATCCACTGGTGCTTTCTGTGGATGCTTCCTCCCCTGCCGGTAAAGCCGGTTTTAAATCCGGTGATTTAATTTTTAAAGTCAACGGGCAGAATGTCTCTAAAGTTGCTGACTTCAAAAAATACATTAAACGATCAGGAGGCAATACCCTGAATATTCTACGGTATCATCATCTTTACGGTCAGTATCTGGCCTTCGTCATCTCCCTGCCTTAAATCAATTTTATACTCCTCCAGTTTAAATTAAAGACCTTAAAATCAAATATATATAATATGAACTTAATCATATCGATCGTGTCTGAAAATTCAGGTTATTTAACAAATAATTTTTGCTATTTTTAGAAAGTCTCTCTATTTTTGAATGCTTTCTGCCAGGATGGCAGAATTCTAGCAGGCCAGGACGGCCTGCCTGAAAAAATAGAGAGACTTTCTAAAAATAGCAACCAGCCTCATTTTAAATTTAATGTGTAAATTTTTAAACACGATCGTATAATAGGTAACAAATGCTCCTCGGATCAGAAGTTTTTTTTAAAGAATCCTCCTGGATTCAAAAAGTTCAGGGGAAAAAAATTGGCTTTATGGGACATGCCGCTTCAGTCACACAAAATATGTCCCACACCCTATCTCTCTTACTGAATCATCCCGATATAAATGTCACAGCTCTCTTCAGTCCACAACATGGTTTAACCGGAACAAAACAAGCAAACATGATTACCCATGAGGACAGCAGCTTAAATGGACTTCCCATCTTCAGTCTCTATTCAAAAAAAACCAGGCGGTTTACTCCTCAAATGCTTTCCACCTTTGATGTGCTCTTGGTGGATCTTCAGGATACAGGCTGCCGCATTTATACCTACTTAACCACTTTATTTTACGCTCTGGAGGACGGACAGGATAAAACGATTATCATTTTGGATCGTCCCAATCCCCTGAGGCGTAAAGTGGAAGGCTCTTTATTAAAAGATCAATTCACCAGTTTTGTGGGGGCGGCTCCCCTGCCCATAAGTCATGGTCTCACCCTGGGAGAAGCCGCCTCGTGGTTTAAAAATTATAAAAAACTAAAAACAAATCTAATTGTGATTCCAATGAAAGATTACTCCCCTGAGGATCCCTGGCCTTTGCCTTGGGTGCAACCCAGTCCTAACATGACAGAATTTTCCACGGCCCAATGTTACCCGGGAACTGTTCTTCTGGAGGGAACAAACATTTCCGAAGGAAGAGGAACCACTCTCCCTCTGGAGGTATTTGGAATTCCTTATTTAAAAACGGAACAGATTAAAAAAAGGATGGAAGAAAAAGGCGCGGAGTTTTTAACCGGCTGTGCCTTAAGGCCCCATGAATTTGAACCGGTCTTTGACAAATACAAAGGAGAAATCTGCCGAGGCTTCCAAATTCATCTGAATCCTTCCTGGAGAACAAAAGGACCTTTTCGCCCCTATCGTTTAATTTCCCTCTTCTTAAAATGTCTTTATGAAATTCAAAAAGATTTTGAATGGAAAAAACCTCCTCCCTATGAATATGAATTTGAAAAATGGCCCATTGATATTTTAAGCGGCTGTGATCGCCTTAGAAAATGGATTGAAGATCCCAACAGCTCTGTGAAGGAATGGAATGAATGGCTCACAGAGGAAGAAACACAATGGCAAAAGGAAAGAGCTCCCTTTCTTTTATATTAAGAACAATTTCTTTAAAGCTGTCTGCCAATGGTAATGATAGACTTCCCCTATCTTTCTGTTTTTTAAATCATTAGACCAAAGCTGTGCATCACAAGGGCGATCCCAATTTTTTTTAAATTTTTCCAAAATCCTGGACTGCTCCTTATTTGTCTCATTGGAAGACTTTATTTCAACCAGTATCTCTTTGCCATCAGGCATTTGTCGGAAAAAAGCTGTGGTTTTTGCTGAGTTTTTGCAGTCTTTTAATCATAGGTTCTTCCTCATTTTAAGATAAATTAGGAGTGAATACAAGAAATTATCAGTTAAATTAGGAGTGAATACAAGAAATTATCCAATTTATTCCACCGTAACGGACTTGGCTAAGTTCCTGGGACGATCGGCATTGTATCCAAAACTTCGGGAAATATAATAAGCCATCATCTGTAAAGGAATAACAGCTAATACCGGCAAAAGAAATTCCGGGAGTTTTGGAAGAGGTAAATAATGATTACACAACTTTTTTAATTCCGATGTGTCTTTTCCACCTAAACCAATAATCTCGGCGCCTCGGGTTCGCGCTTCTTTTAAATTTGTGAGAGTTTTGTCATATAAAATTCCCTCAGAGGGAAGAAGGGCGACAACAGCTTTATTCTTATCAATCAAAGCCAGCGGACCATGTTTCATTTCTCCGGCAGGGTATCCCTCTGCATGAATATAAGCGATTTCCTTTAATTTCAAAGCGCCTTCCAAGGCAATGGGATAAAAAACTCCACGACCCAAATAAAGAAATCCGGAAAATGTTTTGAGAGCTTCCGCTGTCTCCAAAAAAAAGTCTTCATAACCCAACACCTGTTCCATATAAGGAGGAAGCTGAAGAAGCGATTTCACTAAAGATTTCTCTCTCTCAGAAGAAAGCGTTTTCCTTTCTTTACTAAAATGAAAAGCCAAGAGAATCAACCAAATCAAAGAACTGGTAAAGGCTTTGGTGCTGGCCACTCCCACTTCCTGACCGGCCTGCATGTAAAAACCATAATCCACCTGGCGATCCAAACTGGAATTGGGAACATTACATAAACTTATTGTTTTTAATCCTTTTTCCTTCACACGATTTAAAGCTGTTAAAGTATCGGCTGTCTCACCGCTTTGGGAAATAAATAAAATCAATGTATTTGTATCAAAAACCGCTTTTCGGTAAATAAATTCACTGGCCGGTTCCACCTCCACCATCACATCCGCAAATTCCTCAATAAGATATTTCCCGAATAATCCGGCAAAATAACTGCTCCCACAGGCAACAATCCGAACTGAAGAAACTTTTTTAATTAACCTATTAAAAGATTCATGATCTCCTCCGGCCGGTTTAACATTCAGTTGACCTTCATGACGATGGATTGAATTTTCCAAAATTTTTCTTGTAACATCCGGTTGTTCAAAAATCTCCTTCAACATAAAATGAGGAAACCCTTTTTTATCCAATAAACTTTGCTCCCGCGGAATGATTTTAAATTCCTTTTGAATCTTTCGGCCCTGCCGATCATATATTTGAAATTCCTGATCTTTTAAAAAAAGAGCCTCTCCATCCTCTAAAAAAATAACTTCCTGAACATCCTCTCCCACAGAATAAATATCACTGGAAATAATCCATCCTTCCCCCTTGCAAAGAGCCAACGGAGGACCCTGCTTAAAAGCAATCATCTCTCCGGGCCTCTCTTCACAAAGTACAGTTACAGCGTAAGAACCTTTTAAACAATTCATGGTTTTAAAAACACTCTTAACAAGATCACCCTTTTCTTCCTTATAAAACCGGAGAAGAAGATGAGCTATCACTTCCGTATCCGTTTCTGAAGCAAGAGATTGGGGATCAATGAGATTTTTTAATTCCCCCTCATTTTCAATCACCCCATTATGTATGACATAAAAGGGGCCGGCCCGATGGGGGTGGGCATTGTCTTTTGTGGGCGCGCCGTGAGTCGCCCACCGTGTGTGACCTATGCCTGAACCGTTCATAGAAGAAGTCATCCCTGAATGAACACCTGTCTTTCCTGAAGACTCTCTCACTTCATCAGACAACAGCTTTTCCAATTCAGAAATATCCCCACAAGCTCTCACACACTGAATGCGATCGTCTGTGGAAAAGAAGGCGATCCCGGAACTGTCATATCCCCGATACTCCAGTTTTCTCAACCCATCCATAAGGGTTTGTGTCACATCACCTGGACCGGAATAAGCAAAAATACCACACATATCTTTTATTTTTTCTTTCTTTTGACATTTTTTTGATCGGAACGCTCCAAAGCCAAATGCCCTTCAGGAACATCCTTTGTAATAACAGAACCCGCCCCCACAATGGAATCCGATTGCACTGTTACCGGAGCCACAAGTTGCGATCCACTTCCTATAAAGGATCGATCTCCAATGTTCGTCTGTCTTTTTTTCCGATCCGGCCCGTAATTACAGGTGACCGTACCACATCCAATATTAACTTCTTTACCAATTTTTACATCTCCCAAATAACTCAAATGTGCCGCTTTGGACTTATCCCCGATAACCGCTTTCTTGGTTTCCACAAAATTGCCCACCCGACATTCTTTTCCCACCTTGGTCCCGCTTCTTAAATGAGCGTAAGGGCCGATAACGGATTTTTCCTCCACCACTGCATACT
>JAPOOY010000284.1 GCA_026713205.1 Bdellovibrionales bacterium | reverse complement strand
GTCCCAACAGAGTTTTTAAATAAACGGTTTCTCTATAGGTATTAGAGGCTTCAATACCCACCACATCTCTTCCGGGAATGGGGGCAATAATACGAACTGACTCGCTACTAAGAGCCAAGCTGATGTCATTGGCCATTTCACTGATACGGCTGATTTTCACATTATCGTCCGGACGAAATTCAAACAAAGTAACAGCCGGACCGGTTTTAATGGCTGTCACCCGACCTTTAATAGCAAATTGGTTGAACTTATCCATCAACTTTCGGGAAAGGACTTGTGCTTCCTCCCGATTGATCTTCTTAGAAGAGAGAGGGGGAGAGGAAAGAAGGCTTAAAGAGGGTAAATCATCGGCAGTAAAGGTTTTGGCAGATAAAGGGGCTTCCTCTTCAAAAGAATCTTCCTCCTCCTCACTGTTAGAATTTAAATCCTCTTCTTCTGAATCTTCCGGAGTATCCTGACTGAAATCACTTGAAATCCGCTCTTCAAAAATCTTGAAGGTTTCACCTGAATCAGAAGACCCGTTTTCAACATCTGACTTCAACACCTGTTGATGAGATCGTTTTAAAAACCTCAATGACCACGGGATACTTTTTATTTTTTTCTTAAAAGCCGCAAGCCAATGGGGAAACCGATTTAAGACAAATGAAAATCCACGGACCATGACACTTCCTAAATAAGAAGTGTATTTAAATAACCGGGACATCAAAGTGAAAAGCCGCCCTTCCACTAAACTATAACCGGAAAAAACAAAAGACATTATAAGAATTGAACATAAAATGAGAGTGGTGCCTAAAGTATGAAAGAGAGGAATCATCGCCTTAAAAAGAACCGTTCCCAAAGCTCCTCCCAAACTCACTCCTTCATAAAAAATCACATTGGGGAAATAAAGGTTCAGCAAACAGCAAAGTGAAGTAAAAGATAAAAAATAAAAAAGCCCCGTCATCCAGGCGGATTCTCCACTACGGGGTTTTTTAAAAAATTTCCAGGAAAGAGCAAAACCTCCCAAAACAAACAACCAGGCGGAGATACCAAACATCTGAAAAAATAAATCAGACAGAACAGCGCCCACATAACCGCAAGCATTAAAAACCTTTAAGTGAAGACCAAAGGAATTTAATGAAGGATCGCGGGGATCGTAGCTAAAAAGACTGAGAGCTAAAAAAACAGTCAAACAAAAGATAAGAGCGCTCTTAAAGTTATCCCATTTCTTTTGATTTTTTCTGGCACGATACCATTTCATGCTTTCAGCTTAATGAAAATCTTTCAAAAATAAAAGTCTGGTTTTTCACTTTCAAAAGGGAAAACGAACTTTTAAACAGGCCTTGGTGTTTTTTACAAAATGAAGCTCACAGGCGGTTTTAAAGGGTAAGGGCTGATTGTTCTTTATGTGTCCACAGGGCAACCCTGTAACCACTGGAATTTTTAGAAATTCAGAAAGGGAATTGAGGACTTTATGTATCTGAGCGGATTTGGCGGGATGAAAAGAACCGAGAATTAAGGCCTTAACACCTTTTAAAGCTCCTGCAAAAAATAACTGATGTAAAGCTCTGTCCAAACGATAAGCCTCTTCATTCACATCTTCCAAAAACAGAAAATGTGATGAAAATCCGGGAACCCAGGAACAGCCTAAGGAGGTTTGAATAACTGTCAGATTTCCTCCTATCAAAGGAGCTTTTAAAATCTTTTTTTTAGAAGGGTGAAAAACTCTCAAATTATTAAAACACTGTTCTTTTCTCTCTCCGAAAAGAATTTGTCGCAGATTTTCCTGATCTTTTTTAGAAAGACGGGGAATATCACTGACAAAAGGTCCGTGGAGGCTTGGCCAACCCCATTTATTCAATCGCAAATGGATAGCTGTGGCATCACTCAATCCAATAAACAGCTTTTTATGGGAAGGTTTATCTTTAAACCACTCCATAAGTTTCTGGGAACCATATCCCCCTCTTAAACACCACACCGCTTTGGAATGGGAATTCTCAAAGGATTTTTTAAAGACTCCCATCGTGTTTATTGGTACCGGCATGAAAACTCCAGGCTTTTAAATTTTCTTCCGAAAATCGGACCTTAAGCCCCCAACTTTCCAGGATGGCTCTACCTTTTTTCCATTCCCTATTCTGTGGAGGAGAGGAAGGAGCAATAACATCCACAAAATCTCCAGGAGATAATTTCAAGCCTCCTCCTTTATTGATCTTTATAACTGAAAAAAGAGATGATTTTCCTTAATAAACAAACTCTTATTCAGAGTATATGAAAGAAAATCCAAAAACTCAAATCAAAGGAGCGTGAATCGGATAGGTAAAATGTAAAGAGAATTTTTGAGGCTGTGGCTGACGCTATATATAAAGCCACAAAACTGTCCTCAGCTTTATCCACATATTGCTTATTCTATAAACAAAAGTTGCCTTAAAAAGACAACCTGATAATATATACCAATCGTGTTTGAATTTTTCCGGTGTTTATTTAAGAGACATAGGCCCTTTCTAACAGACTATAGGGGTCAAAAATGAGTTCGGCTTTGACACAGATGCGACTGAAAGTCGCTCTGTGGCAAAACGCATGTTTGAATT
>JAPOOY010000283.1 GCA_026713205.1 Bdellovibrionales bacterium | reverse complement strand
GGCTTGATGTAGACAAGAATCCTCAAAAAGTCAAATGTTTTGTTTAAAGATTTTGTAAAAGGTAATAAATTTCCCTCCGCTTTTTGGAAAGGGAGGATTTAAGCGTATTTTGAGATATAATCTTTAAGGGATTCCTTTACTTTTCCGCTAAGAAGTAAAACTCCTACGAGATTGGGAAAAGCCATCCCTAAGATCATTAAGTCTCCAAATTGCATGACATTTGTGGAGGTGGCCACAGCGCCCATGAAAACCATAGCCAGAACAAGTAATTTATAGATGAGAGATCGTTTTTCTCCAAAAAGGAAAGAAAAGCATCGTTCTCCATAGTAAGACCAGGAGATGATGGTGGAAAAGGCAAAGAGAAAAACAGAGAGGCTTAAAATGTAGGGAAACCAGCTGATACCTTCCTGTAAAGCGCGGGAAGTGAGAGCCGCACCTCTTTGATTTGTCACCAAATCCGCATACTCGGGGTTGATATGAGCGCCGGTTAAAATGATCACAAGAGCTGTCATGGTGCAAATGAGTACCGTGTCAATAAAAGGTTCCAGCAAAGCCACAAGCCCCTCTTCCACGGGATGTTTCACCCGAGCCGCGGAATGGGCAATCACAGCGGAGCCAAGACCCGCTTCATTGGAAAAAGAGCCTCTCTGAAAACCGGTGACCAAAACTCCCAGAACCCCCCCGAAACCGGCGGCAGGAGTGAAAGCTCCTTGAATGATAGACAGAAAAGCGGAGGGAATTTCTGAAGCGTGAGTGAAGAGGATAAAAAGAGACATGAGAATATAAACACTGCACATAATGGGCACCACTTTAGAGGTGACTAAAGCGATACGGCGCAAACCTCCAATGATCACAAGACCCACAAGAAAAGCCATAAGAATTCCGTAAATCCAGGTATGGTTTTCTAAAACCGGCAGGGTCATGGCAATGGCGTTAAGGGATTGATTCACTTGAAAAGCAGTGCCTCCTGCAAAGGAACCGCCAATACATATTACACAGAAAAATCCGGCCAGAAAAACACCC
This sequence comes from Bdellovibrionales bacterium, assembly GCA_026713205.1. Taxonomy (GTDB): domain Bacteria; phylum Bdellovibrionota; class Bdellovibrionia; order Bdellovibrionales; family UBA1609; genus JACOND01. Next base: position 2,532 of record JAPOOY010000283.1, on the reverse strand, counting down.
GCTTTTTTCCAGCCCTTTTGAGCCAGTCCCTCTTTAAGATAAACCATCGGGCCACCCATGATGTGTCCGTCTTCCCGTTTTTTTCGGTACATGACACCCAAAGTGCATTCTGTAAATTTTGTACTCATTCCCAAAAGGCCGCAAACAATCATCCAGAAGGTGGCTCCGGGTCCTCCAACGGAAATAGCCACCGCCACTCCGGCAATATTACCCAATCCCACAGTGGCGGACAAAGCGGTGGTCAAAGCTTTAAAATGGCTAATTTCCCCTTTCTTGGAAGTTTCCTTGTCATGTTTCCCTGACACAATTTCCACAGCTCTTCGGAAAAAACGGACATTCACAAAGCCCATGCGAAGAGTGAAAAACACAGCGCTTCCAAACAGTAAGAACACCACGAAAGGAAATCTGTGAGATTCAGAAAAAAATAAAATATCGTAAAAGAAGAACTGCACCAACAAGCCGTTAATGCTTTCAAAAAACTGATTGATGATGGCTACGAAATCCATGATTTAAAGAGTGTGTTTTCCTACTGGGAATTTGTTATTAAAAGAACCGGAAAAGCTCATAGCTTTGATTTTAGCCTTTCCTTTGATTTTGAAACAACAAACTTTAATACTAAAGTCCTGTAAAAAGATTTTTAGATGGAACGGATACTCTACCGATTGTGTTGAAATTTTTAGGATTTTTATTGAAATATACTCCTCCGGTTTAAAAATTTCCGGTTCTTTATAAGGAAAAATGCTTACACCCTTTCTAACAGACTATAGGGGTCAAAAATTCAAACATGCGTTTTGCCACAGAGCGACTTTCAGTCGCATCTGTGTCAAAGCCGAACTCATTTTTGACCCCTATAGTCTGTTAGAAAGGGCCTATGTCTCTTAAATAAAAACCGGAAAATTTCAAACACGATTGGTATATATGGGGGAATTCCCTTTCTCTCTTAAAGGGAAACACATATTTTTATGTCCAGATAAAAATCCTAAAAATTTAAAGTGGAGGATCAGACTTCCTTTGTAGCAACTTGTATTTTATTGTTAGTCCATGTAGGATCACTCCATCTTAAATGAATCAGGATTTTTTATTTCAGAATTTTGAAACTTTACAAAAAGGCGTGGAGACAAAAATCTCTTCCATAAGCGCTTACTCCGGAGAAGTAAAGGAGGGCGCCCTGTTTGTGGCTGTTCAGGGAAAAGAGGATGATGGTCATCGTTATCTGAAAGAAGCCTGTCAGAAAGGAGCAAGTTTTCTTTTGGTGCAGGAGGACTCCCTGGTTCCCTCTGGTTTTACAGGGACAGTGGTTCGCTCATCTAATACCTTAAAAGCTCTTCCTCTCGTTTTGAATGAATTTTATGATCATATTTCCAAAAAATTGTTTGTTGTGGGGGTGACGGGAACCAATGGAAAAACCACCACCTCCTATATCCTGGATCATGTTTTCAATCACTGTGGCTGGCCTTCCGGTGTTATTGGCACCATAGAAAGGCGTTTTAAAAATAAGGTTTGGCCGGCTTCACTCACCACGCCGGATCCGGTGGAGTTGTTTCAGAGATTACAGGATTTTTTTGATCTTTCCGCAAAGGCTGTGGTTATGGAAGTGTCCAGTATCGCTTTGGATCAATACAGAACAGATGGAATGGATTTTAATGTGGGAGTGTTTACAAATTTAACTCAGGATCACCTGGATTATCACTTAAATTTTGAAAGTTATTTTTCTGCGAAAAAAAGACTTTTTCAAAACATGGAAAACTCGGATGGAAGTCATTTTGTTTCTCTGATAAACAGGGATGATACCTTCGGTCAGCGTCTTTTTAAGGAGTTAAGAGGGCGTCGTTATACTTTTGGAGAGGGGAGTTCAGCGGATTTTTCTTTTGAAATAAAATTTCAGGATATATTTCATACTTTATTTACCATCCGTTCTCCCGATGATTTTTCTGAAGGGGAGATTGCCCTTACAGGTCGGCATAATATGTACAATGTAATAGGCGCTGTGGCGGTGGCTGTTACGGCCGGTTTTTCTCTTTCAGATTGTGTGGCTTCTTTAAAAAACTTTTCAGGTGTTCCGGGTCGTTTGGAAAAGATCACATCCCGTGAGCATCCTTTTCAGGTTTTTGTGGATTATGCCCATACTCCTTCCGCTTTACAGCAGGCTTTGGAAAGTTTAAGTACCTGTCATCCGTCTGATAGCAGTCGCATTATCACAGTCTTTGGCTGTGGCGGCAATCGGGATAAGGACAAAAGGGGTGAGATGGCTCAGGTAGCGGCTCATCTTTCTCACAGGGTGTTTTTAACATCAGACAATCCCCGCCATGAAGATCCTCAGGATATCATAGATGATAGTCTCCGGGCGCTCTCTCAAAAGGATCGTGAAAAGTTTGTTGTGGAATTGGATAGAGCAGCAGCTATTCAAAAAGCCATTCAGGAGGCGGAAAAGGGAGACTTTCTTTTAATTGCAGGCAAGGGACATGAAACCGTGCAAATTATAGGGGATAAAAGACATCCTTTTGATGACAGAAAAGTGGCAAAATCATTTCT
>JAPOOY010000257.1 GCA_026713205.1 Bdellovibrionales bacterium | reverse complement strand
TTATCAAAGCCTGACTAATCGCCGTCCTCCTCTTTGTCAAATTTTACTGCTTAATGAAGAATCTGGAATGTCCTCCATATATGGGAGGACATTCCAATTTGCTGAGACGACAGGCAGACGACTGAGACTTAAAACCCTTGATTTTCCAAATTTAAAGGCTTTTATAGTTTCTTGAGAAACCAAGCATATAATCCGGCTTTTTATATATTTTCTATAAATTTTTAGTAATTTCTAAGTGTTTTCTATAAGATTTCTGTATTTTCTATACGCTTTCTATAAGATTTCTGTATTTTCTATACACTTTCTATCAAGTTTTAGGTAGTTTCTATATAAATGGGCTAGAATATTGAAGAAGATGAATAAACCAAGCAATCCTTTTAATCCTAATTCAATAGTAACACCAACCTTATTTGCTGGAAGAGGACAACAGGTTTTGAGCGTTTTAAAGAAATTATCCAATGTTAGAGAAGGACAACATGCCAGTTTTATTTTACATGGAGAAAGAGGAATTGGTAAAACAGCTTTAGCCAAGCTTATCCGTCATACTTCTTCTTCTAAAGATTCAAAGCTTTTTAATTTGAATTTTGCTACAAGTTTTAGGTCATCAGCTTGTTGATATAGACAATGATAATAATATTTCAAATGAAGATTGGAATAAAGCAATTGTTGTTTCTGCTAAGGAGTTACAAAGCAAAGACTTCTCACAGCTTTATTCATTTACAGGAAAACCTACATTGAGAGAGGAAATAATGAACCATTTAGCTCTTGCTAATGGAGAGGTTATAACAAAAACAAGTTTAGGAAAGCAGTTAGATAAAAAAAATATTTATCAAAAAAATGCTTTACCTCAGCTGATACAAACAGGAGCTGTTAAAGAGGATATTAATTCTGGAAAGCTATCTCTACACTCAGAGCTTTTTAAATCGGCTATACGATTTCATCTTAAATCTTTAGAAGAAAATTAAATTTTTTTAGCGCTTTGACCTCTCTTGAATTTTCCGGTACAAACAAATCTCTTATGGCTTTTTCACAGACACCTGAAACCAAAACCCCCAATGATCTCATTTCCAGAGACAGCCTGGAGTACACAGAGGAGCTTTATAAGAGCTATCTGGAAAATCCACAGCAGGTGGATGCTTCCTGGAGATGGTTTTTTCAGGGGATGCGTTTTGCGGGATCGCTTGGGACCGCTTCCCCCGAAGAGATGGCTCGGGAACTGGAAATTTACCGAATCATCAGCGCTTATAGGGACTATGGTCATTTAAAGGCCAAATTGGACCCTCTGGGTTTGTGGGAGCGAAAAGGATTTCCTGAATTTTCCCTCACACCGGAAGAGAAAAAGAGGGAATTTTTTGTCACAGAGCATATTCTGGGTCAGAAAATGGCCCTTCAGGACGCCCTTACCTTTTTAGAGGAAAGGTACTGCGGTTCTTTGGCTTTACGGGTGGGAGGTTCCGCTCCAAAAGTGAGGGATTGGTTTTTTAAGGAATGGGAACAGCCCCTCTCTCCTTTGAGCCTGG
>JAPOOY010000243.1 GCA_026713205.1 Bdellovibrionales bacterium | reverse complement strand
CACTTTGGGGAATGACGGTAAAACCATCAATTACCGCCAGTCTTTTCCAGGCCCCTTCGGTTCTAATAAAAATATGGAAAAGCTCATTTCCGGTTTGGAAAGCGGACAGATTAAAAGAGTTATTATCCATCGTGTGAATCCTCTTTACGCTTGGCCGGATCAAAAGCGCTTGGGGGCTGCCCTCAGAAAAGCGGATTTAGTGGTGTACACCGGTGATCGCATGGATGAGACAGGGCTTTACGCTGATTATGTTTTGCCTGATTCCCATGATCTGGAAAAATGGGGGGATTGGGAATTTAAGAAAGGGGTATTTAGCATTGGGCAACCGGCTATCCGTCCCCTGTATAACACAAGGGCCTTTGAGGATTCCCTTTTAACCTGGATGAAATCCGCCAACACTTCTATCAAAGCTGAAAACTTTTATCACTATGTGAAAAACCGTTGGACAACTCGCAAAGGAAGGGATTTTTGGAATCAATTTTTAGCAAGAGGGGTCGCTGGATCAGAGTCTTTTTCCGTATCAACTCCTCGTTCCTTTCAATCTTCAGCCTGGCAAACAGTGAAAGCGGCTTTAGAGAATGGTGAGAAGAAAAATAAAGAGATGAATTCCACTGAAAATTTTCCAAAAAATGAAGATGCAAAAGTTTATGAGTTAGTTTTGTACGAAACCTCCGGCCTAAGGCATGGAGATCTTTCCAATGTTTCCTGGTTGATGGAGTTTCCCGATCCTGTGACAAAAATCTGTTGGGATAATTATCTCTGTATCAGTCCGGCGGAAGCCTTAAAAAAAGGTTTAAAAGAAGGGCAGGTGGTCTCCCTTTCCTTTTCCTTTGGTGAGAAGTTGGAAGTTCCCATTCATATTCAACCCGGCCAAAGTGAAGGGGTATTGGGTCTGGCTTTAGGATTTGGCAGAACCCATGCAGGTTCTATTGGGAATAAAGTAGGGGTGAATGCCTGGCCTTTCTTAAATCAATCCCGCCAGGTGTCTTTCAAAAAAACAGGAAAGTTTATTCCTTTGGCGAATGTTCAAGGTCATCACTCCATGGAGGGGCGGGATATTGTTTTGGAAACCACTTTGAAGGAATTTTTACACAATCCCTCTTCCGGTCTGCCAAAACATCATAAGGCAAAAAGCCTATGGCCTTCCCATAAGTACACAGGCCATAAGTGGGGTATGGTGATTGATTTAAACAGTTGTACAGGCTGTGGAACCTGCATATTGGCTTGTCAGTCAGAAAACAACATTCCCACTGTGGGTAAAAAGTATGTTTTAGAGGGGCGTGAGATGCATTGGATACGGGTGGATCGTTATTATGAAGGTTCTCCGGAAAATCCCCGCTCTGTGCATCAACCCGTCGTGTGTATGCATTGTGAGAATGCCCCCTGTGAAACCGTATGTCCTGTGCTGGCCACTGTTCATAGCAGTGAGGGAACCAATGACATGATTTATAACCGTTGTGTGGGAACAAGGTATTGTTCCAACAACTGTCCTTATAAAGTTCGTCGGTTTAATTGGTTTAACTATGTTAAAAAAATTGAAGAGCCTTTAAACATGGCGCTCAATCCGGATGTAACAGTTCGTTCCCGTGGAGTGATGGAAAAATGCAGTTTTTGTATTCAGAGAATCCATCAGGTAAAAGGGGAAGCCAAGAGAGAGGATCGTCCTTTAAAAGATGGAGAGCTTCAAACCGCCTGCCAACAATCCTGTCCGGCTAAAGCCATTACTTTTGGGGATTTAAATGATCCCAAATCTCAGGTTCAAAAGGAATTTAAGGCAAAAAACAGCTACGCGCTTTTAGATGATCATTTAAATACAAAACCTTCCGTCAAATATAAGACAAAAATCCGGAACACGAAGGAAAAAATCCCTTCTCTTGAAAAAGGCGGGCACTGATGATCAAACGAAGCCCTTTGGTTCTGGGAAAAAAATCCCTTAAGGATGTAACAGAAGATATTGTCAGCCTGGTGGAAAAATTCCCAGGCCCAAAATATTTTGCCGCTCTTCTGGGCGCAAAATCCCTTTTTCTTTTTTATCTGTGTGTCATGGGGCTTATTGTGGCCATAGGTATGGGGCT
>JAPOOY010000245.1 GCA_026713205.1 Bdellovibrionales bacterium | reverse complement strand
GAAATTTCAAGCTGAATTGAAGACTAGGCGGCGCGGGCAAAAGATCCCTTCTTCATGAAAAACCAAGCGATAAAATGAGCTAATACCAAGGACATCAACACCATAGTGAAAGCTCTTTCGGGAGATATGTCCGCCTCCCCTAAAACACTCCAGCGAATGCCATTCACAAAATAAAATAAAGGATTAAGAAGAGAGGCTGTCTGCCAAAAGGGCGCCAGTTTATCCAAATCAAAAAAGACTCCTCCAAAATAAATCAAAGGAAGAATGACAAATCCCCTCACAGCTCCTATCTGATCAAAACTGCGGGACCAAATACCAACGGATAAACCGATCTTTGCAAACACAGCTCCACCCACAAGAATAAAAACAAAAAGAAAGGGAAGATTATGAATCGGAAGCCAAGCCCCTTGATGAAAATAGTGAAACACTTCTCCCAACCCCAGGGTTAAAAGACCCACAGTAACTCCTCTGAATAAACCGGACAAAGTCATGGCCCAAATGATTTGCTGAGGGTGCAAGGCGGTGGATTTTAAATCAATAATCTCCCCTGTAATTTTCATTGTGAACAAAGAACTGGACCCGTTTTCAAAGGCATTGTTCATGGCCCCTAAAGTGATAAGACCGGGGATAATAAATTCCAAATAGGTAAAGCTCTCATGAATGTTTATGACCTTTCCCAAACTCACACCAAAAATAATCAAATATAAACTGTAAGTTACAAGGGGCATGAGGACTGTTTGTATCTTGACCTTGTAAAATCGTTTTACATCTCGGTAAAGGAGAAATAAAAACGGCGTCCATATTAAATCCCGTTTTATCATTTCTTCTGCTCCTTTGAGATTTCCTTAAAAATATCCTCAAGGGAACCTTCCCGAACACGAATATCCAAAATATCATCCCTGTTTAAGGAAATCTCATTTATCAAATCATTAAAATTCATAGAGTAAGGAAGAGAAAACACTTCACAACCTTCATGACGCCCCAAGTATCGTTTACTTTCAAAATTTTTAACACTTTTTAATTTTAAATAAATCCGGCGGGCAGTGAACTGAGAGATCAAATCCTTTGTCGGGCCTATTTGACGAATTTCTCCGTGATGAATGATAGCCACCCGATCACAGAGCTGCTCCGCCTCTTCCAGATAATGAGTGGTGAATAAAATAGACGCTCCCTGACTTTTAAGCTCTCTGACAAAATCCCAAATTGTGTTTCTTAAATCAATATCCACTCCTGCAGTCGGTTCATCCAATAAAAGTAGCTTGGGGGAATGAACAAGAGCCTTTACCATGAGGAGCCGTCTTTTCATCCCGCCACTGAGGGTTCTCACCTTGTGATTTCTTTGATCCCAGAGGGACAGTCGTTTCAGCAAATCATCAATGTGTTTTGGATCGGGCCTCACTCCACAATAACCGGAATAAAAACAAACCACCTCCCGCACCGTAAAATAACCATGAATAATAAGCTCCTGAGGCATAAACCCCGTTAGAGATTTACTCACTCTCGGCTCTTTTTCCACATCATGACCACAAACAAAAATACGCCCTTTATCCGCTTTTTCCAAAGTCACAATAGTGGAAATAAGCGTGGTTTTTCCCGCTCCATTAGGCCCGAGCAAACCAAAAATTTCCCCCTCTTTAATATCAAAGGAAACCTGATTTACCGCTCTTAATGAGCCGTAGTTCTTTACAACATTTTGCACTTCAAGGACTTTCATATTGAACTCTTTCGTGGTTCCCCTTATACTTGACATTCATGATTAAAGTAACAACTTTTTATAAATTTTTTTTCATTCCGGAAACTCGTCTGGAAAACATTCAATCTCTTCTAAAAAAAGAAGGCCATCATCTCAATATAAGAGGGCTTATCTTAATTGGAACAGAGGGCATTAACGCCACAGTGTCCGGTTTATCAGACAAACTGGAGCAATACAAAACAATAATGCAAACCTTGTTTCCACAGGAAGAACTTTTTTATAAGGATTCTTTGTCTGAAACCTGGAATTTTAAGCGACTGTCCGTGAAAATCAAACCGGAGATTGTCTCCGTTGGAAAACCGGAAATCCTTTTACACAAACAAGATACCCCTCAAAAAAATGATACTCTCTCTCCTGAAAAATGGGATAGGGAAATAGAAAATAAATCCCAAGTGTTGGATGTGAGAAACAACTATGAAACAGCTTTGGGGAAATTTCAGGAGGCACAGGAGTTGGATTTAGATCAATTTAATGAATTTCCTG
>JAPOOY010000281.1 GCA_026713205.1 Bdellovibrionales bacterium | reverse complement strand
CTTATCGTTTTAAAAATCATTTACTCAGTCCCGGCTTGGTGAATACTCACACCCATGTTCCCATGTCTTTATTTCGGGGGCTGGCGGACAATCTCCCTTTGAAGGAGTGGCTGGAGAATTATATTTTTCCTTTGGAGGGTCAATTTGTTAAGGAGGATTTTATTTCCGCCGGAACGCGGCTTTCCGCTCTTGAATTTATCCGTACGGGGGTAACCACCTTCTGTGACATGTACTTTTACAATCAGGTCCTGGCGGAGGCGGTGGATCAGTCCGGTTTGCGGGGGATTATTGGTGTGGGAGTACCCAGTGTGGAAAAGGATTGGAAGGAGTGGAAACGGAAGGCTCGGGATTTGAAAGATTCCTATAAGAATAATCCTAAAATTCATGCCGCTATTGCCCCCCATGCGCCTTACACAGTGGATTCAGAGGTGCTGGCTCAAACAGGAGAGTTCGCCAAGTCGGAAAATTTCCTCTTGACCATTCATGTTTCAGAAAGCGCTTGGGAGCAGCAGGAGATTCAAAAAAGGCACAATGCCACTCCTGTTCAGTATTTACATCGTCTGGGAGTGACAGGCCCAAACAGTTTGTTTGTCCATTGTGTTCATGTGAACGGGGAGGACTTGCAAATTATGAAGGAAACAGGGACTTCTTTTTCTTATAATCCGGAAAGTAATATGAAACTTTCCAGCGGTATAGCTCCTGTTAATAAAGCTCTTAAATCCGGTGTGACTGTGGGTCTTGGAACAGATGGAGCCGCCTCCAATAACAATTTGAATTTTTTCGGGGAAATGGATACAGGAATTAAACTTCAATCTCTTAAGGGGAGTGAGTCTCTTACGGCGGAGGATATGTTTCAGATGGCAACCATAGAGGGGGCCCGAGCGCTTAATCTGGAAAAGGAAATTGGCAGTATTGAAGTGGGCAAATGGGCTGATATCATAGCTATCAATTTGGATCAGCCTCAATTTCATCCTCCCTATAACCTCATTTCCCATTTGGTTTACAGCGCTCAGGGAAGTGAAGTGGATTTTGTCATGTGTGGAGGACAGGTTTTAATGGAAAACCGTCAAGTGAAAACCTTAAATGAACAGGATATTTATCGGGAAAGCCGTGATTTTGGGAATAGAATACAGAGGTTCTTAAACTCCTCTTAAAAAATTTATAAAAGTTACACTCCTCTGGTTTGAATTTTCAAACACGATCGGATAACTAAAACAATGGAAGAAAAGAAAATTAAACATGTCTGTCAAAACTGCGGGTGGGAAGGGAGCAAGTGGCATGGGCGATGCCCCCAGTGTTCCTCTTGGAATTCCATTGTGGAAGAGTTACAGCCTCTCTCCTCTTCAGGGAAAAGATTTTCCCTCGGCTCTAAAGATTCTGTTCCCCTTCCTTTTTCAAAAATTGCAAAAGATTCTTTGCAGCGTTATCCTTCCGGTTTAACGGAATTTGATCGTGTCCTTGGGGGAGGTCTCACTCCCGGAGCCTTTATTCTTCTTGGTGGGGATCCGGGAATTGGAAAAAGCACTTTGCTTTTACAGGTCTGCGGGAATCTGGCAAAAAAATATAAAACCCTTTATATTTCCGCTGAGGAAAGCGCGAGGCAAACCGCCCTTCGCGCCAATCGTTTGAAAGTGGATCATTCCAATCTTTTGTTTTTCAGTGAGGGATCCCTTGAGAAAATTTTACATCAAAGCGAAAGAAATAAACCGGAAGTTATGGTTGTGGATTCCATCCAGACCATTTATTTGGATTCTCTTCCTTCCGCTCCGGGGACGGTTTCTCAAGTTCGGGAGTCAGCCAGTCGTTTAATGAGTTATGCTAAATCTTGCGGAATAGCGATCTTTATTGTGGGACATGTAACGAAAGAGGGAAGTCTGGCCGGCCCGCGGGTTCTGGAGCATTTGGTGGATACCGTTCTTTCCTTTGAAGGGGATGCCCATTACTCCTTTCGTATTCTCCGATCCACAAAAAATCGTTTTGGTCCTTCTAATGAGATTGCCGTCTTTGAGATGGGTGATGGAGGACTTGAGGAGATCACCAATCCTTCCCGGGTGTTTCTCAGGGAGAAATCGGAGGATCGCATAGGCTCCTCTGTTTTTACCGCTATGGAGGGAAGTCGTCCCTTACTTTGCGAAATTCAAGCTCTCACGGTGTCTTCCTATTTAAGTATCCCCCGTCGGACAGCTTTGGGAGTGGATCTTAATCGGATTCAAATGGTGGCCGCGGTTTTGGATAAATATATGGGAACGGAATTGGGAAAGCGGGATTTGTTTGTAAATTTGGCGGGAGGATTAAAAATTACGGAACCGGCCTCGGATTTGGCCGTGGCTCTGGCTATTTTGTCTTCCCGTTATAAGAAACCTCTTCATCGGCAGACTTGTTTTTTTGGAGAGTTGGGTTTGACAGGTGAACTAAGAGCCTGCCGATTTTCCAGGGAAAGAGTCAAAGAAGCGGAGAAATTGGGGTTCCAGGAAATTTATCTTCCAAAAAGTGTTCAGTCTTACTTAAAAAAGGATAAGTTTAAAATTAAATTGAATTTTAAAGATCATTTGGAAGAATTTTCCTTTTTTAAAACAAAATTGGATTGATAAACCTAAGCCACCGCTTTTATTGACAGGTCGCAGAAGGTAAAGGTATAATTTTAAAAAATGAGAGTCTTAAAAGGAGATTTATACCGATCGTGTTTAAAATTTTCCAGTTTTTATTTAAGAGACATAAGCCCTTTATAGCAGACTGTAGGGGTCAAAAATGAGCACAAATTTGATACAGATGCGGCTATCAGCCGCTTTGTGGCAAAACGCAGGGCTGAATTGGCTTGTTATAAAGGGGGTAAGTATTTTTTCTTATGAAGAACCGGAAAATTTCAAACCGGAGGAGGTATAGAAATATGCACGCATTGACTTATAAACCTTTTTCATTGGCCGGTCAGTTAATACTTGTTTTATCTTTGGTATCCTGTGCTTCCACAACAACCATTCGGGCTGTTGATAGCACGGGCAGGGTGGATGAGGATGTCAATATTTATTTGGATGGAGTTCATGAAGGCAAGGGTCAAATTCAACATCGTTATACTTTTAAAACAGCTTTTACACCCACAGCGATTGAGTTACAGAAGGAGGGGTGTGATACCG
>JAPOOY010000280.1 GCA_026713205.1 Bdellovibrionales bacterium | reverse complement strand
AATTAACAACAATATGAAGGGCCTTTGTGGATTCATTTATCTCACCCCTGGCGCCTCCAAACAAAATCAGTCTTTGTCCACGGTTTTTTATCAGTTCTCCCGCCCATTCATTCCACTTGTTCTCAGGAATAGGCAAAGCCTTCCAGGAGGATTCATATTTTTTAACTAAAGAAGATAAATGCTGAGGAAGAGACAGTCCCTTTTTTTGCAGAGAAAAGACCAGCGCCATGAGAGCTGTTTTCTGATCGGAAGGACGAATCCGATACCTTTCATCCCCATTGGCTCCCGTAAGACTCATTAGAGATTCCAAGACCACAAGCCAACTCATCCCCTCCTTGGGATGGCGGCTGTGTGAAAACTGTCTTTGAAAATCTGCCGGAGAAAGATAGGTTCCTAAAAAATCACAATTAAGGGAAAAAATAAATTTTGCTTTGGAAAAATTATATCCGGGAACATCACCAGTGCCATAAGAAGCTTTCTGCCCCTCCACAGCTTCTTCCAAAGAAAGAGGATCCCACAGATAATGTTGAACGGAAAAATTTTTCTTAAATTCCTGAATAAGCGCTTTAAAGGAAGGTGATGGCACTCTAGGGGTTAAAAGAGCCACTTGTCCTTTTTTTAACTCCGCCTGAACAGCCTCATCCGCTGTCTTCCAGGAGATGTTGATAGTCTCCCTATTGGTTTTTTCATCATTAAATAAATTTCGTTTTGGACCCTTAATTCTCTGAGGGTCATACAGACTAAGAATATGGGCTTGCGCTCTGGGGGAAAGCCCCTCTCCATTTAATAAGGAAGCCTCTCCGTTACCTTCTATTTTAATGGGGCGGCCTTCTCTTGTTTTAACTAATATGGAAAAACCCTCACCTCCATCATAATAGGAAGAGGCATAAAAATTAGCCTCGCCCGGGATCACATCTTCCGGCCTTTTTATATAAGGCACAATTTTTTCAGTGGGGCGACGAAAGCACCCTTCCGCCGTTAAGGCCAGACCCGCCCCCATAAGTTGGAGAAAATCCCTCCGAGACGAACTCACCTCTTTTTCAGAAGGAAGGGGATTTATAAATTCCCGCTGGGCAGTGAGTTTGGATTCCTGTTTTTCGGTCAAATTTTCTAAACCCAACCAATATTTCCTTTTTTGAGCAGAAGCCTCAGTTGTTTTTTGCTCGTTTTTTAAATGAAAAGAAGAATTCTTTTTAGAGGATTCCAATGGTTTTTGATCTTCTAAATTTTCATGAGATTTTATTTGTCCCGGTAAATCAGTTTTCACTTTTATCCCCTTTTAGTAATGACAGGTGGAACAGTTGATGGGAGCCTGCCCGTGGTCTTGACTCTTCAGTTCCTTTAAAACTTTTCCCTCTTCCGGAGATTGACGGTGACAGTTCACACACCACCCCATAGATAAACTCTTGTATTGACTGACCCGATCCATCTCTTCCACCGGACCATGACATGTCTGACATTGTTTTCCCGCTTTAATATGATGAAAATGAGAAAACTTCACAAAATCAGGAAGCAAATTCACTTTTTCCCAGGAAACAGGGGTCCCCTCTGTATAAGCTGTCATCAGCTTTTGAATCCATTGGCTCTCTGTTTTAACGGTTAAATGACAATTCATACAAACATTTAAAGAGGGAACGGGAGAGTGTCTTGCGGTTTCCACTCCCGCATGACAGTACAAACAGTCTATTTTATATTGACCGGCGTGAAGCTTATGGGAAAAAGGAATGGGCTGATCCGGCTCATAGCCTTGATTATAAAAAAGGCCCAAACGATTATCCGTCAAAAAATAGACAAACAGGGAGAGAGCCACAAAAAAGGTTAGCATCAAAGCCATTCCCGCCCATTTTTTTTTTAACATTTTAAAAATAACCTCTAATTTTAAGATGGTTTCAGACTTATTTCCCTAATCTTGGAGATAAAACAAGTCAATGATAAAAATGCACCCTCTGCCAGTTTACTTATATTGGTCCTGTTTGCAATTTGCGGTTTTTCAGAGGAAAGAAGGATTACACTCTCCATTAGGAGAAGAGAGGGGTCAAAAGTTCAAACATGCGTTTTGCCACAGAGCGGCTTACAGCCGCATCTGTGTCAAAGCCGAACTCACTTTTGACCCCTCTCTTCTCCTAATGGAGAGCTACCTTCATGTAAGTGAAAAACCGCAAATTGCAAACAGGATCGGTATAACATCACTGGAACCCTCTCTAAACAACAAATTGTTACTGCATCACCAATTAAAGGGCAAATAAAAATAGAAAATGGAGCATGGGGGCAGGACTTTTTGTGAGTTTTAGAGTTTGTAAATATCCGTTGAAAATAGAAGCATATATACCAACCCGTGTTTGAATTTCAGGTTTTTCAGGGGAGTATAAAAATCAGGTCTTTTTAAAAAACTCTAAAAGTTTTTTCATTAATAAAGGGAAAAGAGCCAAAAGAGAAAAAGAGATAATGAGAGGCAAAGATATAAAATCCCCAGGGTTTTCCGCTTGGGAAAGCCGGCTTCCCGCATTGACATAAACAAGAGTGGCAGGCAACATTCCCAACTGGCTGATGAGCGCATAAACCCTTATGGGCAAATTCGTAAAACCCATTAAAATATTTGTTAAAAAATAGGGCATAACAGGAACCAATCGTAAACTCAATAAATACCATGCCCCTCCCCTTTCAAACTTTTTTAAAAAAATCTCAGCATTTTTTTTAAATTTCACATGAAAAAAATCCCTTAAGAGAAACCGTACTATTAAAAAAGCAATGGTGGCCCCTAATGTGGAGGCAAGGGATACAAGAATAACCCCCCAAACCACCCCAAACAAGGCACCCCCTGCAAGAGTGAACAGAGTCATAGCTGGAAGAGAAATGCTTGCCACTAATAAGTAAACCAGAAAATACACCCCTTTTGCCAGGAAGGGATAGCGGGAACAAAGCTCCTCTAAAAATTCTCTATGCCTGTTAAATTCTTCCCATGAGATATAACTTTTCAGATCAAAATAAAAAAAAGCGCTGATTGTAAAAACAAGAACTCCAACAATAAGCCAGAGAGAAAATTTATTGGTGATCTTTATGGATAAAAACGAGAGAGCCAAAAGAAGTTACTCTCCGGAAGGAGGGTTTAATGGAGACTTCTCTGAAGCGGGTTTTTCAACGGGCTGCTCCACAGCCGTTGAAGGTGAAGAATCCTTCATAATACTTTGATCTTTTTGATGAGCGCTCATATAGGAAAGAGAAAGGGAAGTGATAGCAAAAACCACTGTGAGCCATTTTGTTGTTTGAACCAAGAATCCGGAAGCCCCCCCCGCGCTAAAAAGGGATTTGCTGCCCATACCACCTCCTAAAGCCCCCAAAATACCCCCTCCTTTTGGGTGCTGAAGAAGAATAAACAGCACAATCAAAACACAGGCCGTAGCATGAACCAGAGAAATTAAATAAGCCATAGGCCGTTATATAAACAGAAATTAATGAACTTTGCAAAGGAAATTTTCCACCTTGAAAAAGAACCGGTGGCAAGATACATTCACATCAAAACCACAGGAATCGGAATGGCTCCATCCGTCCTTTTTATCGGCTTTGGCAATATGGGGTTCCCCATGGCCTGTAATCTACTCCAAAAAAGGGTTGTTGTTTTT
>JAPOOY010000133.1 GCA_026713205.1 Bdellovibrionales bacterium | reverse complement strand
AGCCGCAAAAAAGAACTCACCCCCACAAAATCAACAGTCAAAGCCTACAGCTCAATCCGCAAAAAAGAACATACCCCCACAAAATCAACAACCCAAGCCAACAGCCCAAGCCGCAAAAAAGAACTCACCTCCACAAAATCCTCAAAAAAATCCTGCTATATCAGGAAATCCCTTAGAAGGATTAAAATCCGCGCCTCCCACAAGAAAAATAAGCAGTACAATACCTCCTTCTCACCCGGCACCCGGCAAGAACCCGCATAATACTCCCTCCTCTCAACCTATGGAAAATATTCCCGGCCTTTCTCCTTCTCCGGAAAACCTACACGGCGCATTACCACCTCTGCATCAACCTTCCTCTTCCCCGAACCGTCATCCACAAAATGTATTAAAAAAACCTGCAGAAATCTTTGACTATTCCGCGAAAATTATCATTTTTTACAGACCTTGTAAAAACCAATCCTCTTCCTGCAGACGCCCCTTAATGACAAACAGGAAAGATATTATGTTTAAATATGATAAAAACAGAAATATCAATATCAGTGGAATAGCAAACAACAATGAATCAGAAACAAAAGTAAATCCTCCTGATACTACAAAAAACAAACAAATCAATTGATGGATAAGATCTTTACTTCAAAATTTAAACCGATCGTGTTTGAAATTTTCCGGTTTTTCTTTAAGAGACATAAGCCCTTTATAACAACCTACAGGGGTCAAAAAGGAGTTCGGCTTTGGCACAGATGCGGCTTCGGATTAAAACCCATAAATTAAGCGTCAAAAAGGAGCACGAACTTGACACAGATGCGGCTGAAAGTCGCTCTGTGGCAAAACGCATATCTGAATTTTTGGCACCTATAGGCTGTTATAAAGGGTGTAAGTATTTTTTCTTATGAAGAACCGGAAAATTTCAAACCGGAGGAGTATAAACCGGCTTCTGTAAAAAAAGATAAAAGAGGTTATCTTTTATCCTCCTTCACAGTTCTTCTTTTTTGCTTGCATTGTAAAAGATGAACGCTTAGATTTATACCAATTGTATTTTGAAGTTTTCTACTAAGATAAAAATGAACTCTTCCTGAGAGAGCTGGAAAATCTGGAAGACTTCCCAACTCTCTCAGGAAGAAATTTATGTTCTTTTCATTTGAAAAACCTCAAAACTCAGCAAATGAAGGAATATAATAAAAAGTTGCGGGAGTAGCTCAATTGGCTAGAGTATCAGCCTTCCAAGCTGAGGGTTGCGGGTTCGACCCCCGTCTCCCGCTCCATCTTTCAAAAAAGACACATTTCTGGAAATGTCAGGGTATTTCGGTCTATACCGGACACAGTCTTTACGTTTTATACCGGAGACATCCTTTACACTTTTTCTATCCCAAAAGGATCGTCCACCGGTTCCACTCAAAGAATGTCTCCAGTATATTCTGTAAAGACTGTGTCAAAAAAGACATATGTCCGGTATTTCCCGATATTTCAATCTTTGGCTACATGGATTTTTAGGGGCTGTCCGGGGGCTTCTTTGATGGGTGAATTTCAAAGCAGAATAGAGGAAGAACATACAAGACTTCAATAGCATAGTTTCAAAATTCAAGAACTTAAGGGAATAATTAAAAAATATACTCTTTTTTATTTGCACTTGAAAGGCTGAAAAATTATCAATATAATATTGAGAGTTTATAGAAATGGGTTATGAAAAAAAAATAATTTGTCTAGCTAATTCAAAAAAGATGTCTGGTCGTTGTATTGCCGGTAAAGAAATGGTTAATGGGCAGTATGGTCAATGGATAAGACCTGTCAGCGATCGAAAAGAAGGAGAAATATCAGAAGAAGAGCAAATGTTTGCTGATGGAAGTTATCCTCAAATTCTGGATATTATTTCTATTAAATTACTAAAGCCTCTTGTGTATAAATATCAAACAGAAAATCATCTTATTGATAATAAGGTTCACTGGGGGAAAAAAGATGTCGAAATATGGGATAATTTGGAACAAATAAAAGATGAGCCTTCTAAATTATGGCTCAATGGGTATTCCAGTCCTAATGGAGAAAATGACCGAATTCCAGAAGATGAGGCCTCTGAATTAAAGACTTCATTATTTTTAATTTATGTTCAATCAATAAAGGTTCATGTATATACAGATTTTTATAAACGGAAAATAAGAGCTTTATTTATCTATAATAAACACAAATATAATTTTTCCATAACAGACCCAAAGGTTGAATCTTATTTTTTTAAGAAACAAGATGGAAAATATCAATTGAATAGTTTATATTTATGTATTAGTATAAGCGAACCATTTAAAGGTTATTGCTATAAATTGATTGCTTCTATGGTTACAAATCCACTTTTTTAAGGGGTAAAAGAATATAATGAAAAACAAGGTTTTTACAATAGGTCATTCTACACATACAATTATCAATTTTATTAAATGGCTAAATCAGTATAGTATTTCATTGGTTTATGATGTCAGATCACAACCTTACAGCAAATACAACAGTCAGTTTAATAAAGATAGTGTAAAAAAGGCTTTATTAGAGAGCAGGATTGAGTATTTATTTCTTGGTGAAGAATTAGGAGGCAGGAGTAAAAACACTTCCTGTTACAATGACAAGGGTAAGTTGCAGTATCACCTATTAGCTCAAGAACCTTTATTTAACAAAGGGCTGGAAAAAATTATAGTGGAAGTAAAAAAGCGCAGTATTGCTCTTATGTGTTCAGAAGGTGACCCCTTAAAATGCCATAGAACAATTCTTGTTTGTAGGCAGTTATATCAAAAATTGCATTTTTCAAAGAATAATATTCAACATATACTCTCTGATGGGTCTCTTCAGGCAAATACAGAGATGGAAAAAAGTCTTCTTGATAAATTTAAAATATTTCCCGATATGCTTCGAAATGAAGAGGAGTGTATTACAGAGGCTTACAGTCGGCAGGCTCAAAAAATTGCCTACACTTATCAAAAGGACTCTGCTTTTTTAGAAGGATCTCAACCAGGAGTTTCACCCTTTTTCTAGAAGGTATTTTGGTAAACAAATAAAACATCATGAAAAGTATTAAAATTTTCACTATTGGTTTTACAAAGAAGACTGCGGATGTTTTTTTTGAAAAGTTAAAACAATCTGGGGCAAAGAGAATTGTAGATGTTCGTTTAAATAATGTATCCCAATTAGCTGGTTTTGCAAAAAAGAATGATCTTATTTACTTTTTAAAAGAAATATCTGATATGGATTATGTTCATTTGCCTGATATGGCGCCGACAAAAGATATTTTAAATGAGTATAAAAAAAACAAAGGGGACTGGAACACGTATGAATATAAATTTATGAAGCTCATGAAACAAAGATGTATTGAGAAACAAGATATAAAAAATATAATTCATCAAGGTTGTCTACTATGCAGTGAACATGAACCAGATCATTGTCATAGGCGACTTATTATAGAATATTTAAAAAAGAAATGGACAGACGAGACTCTACAGATAATACATCTTTAGTTTTGATTCTAATATAAAAATTTTTAACAGTTATTATATGAGGAAAATGAATAAAAAATGACAGCTCACCAAATTCTGAAGAATTTTTTATAGCAGTTGAAAAGGGAGATATAAAAAAATAGCTCCTCACTCAGGATTGGGCATGAAAAGTCCGTAGAATACAGGAAACTGATGAATCAAGCTGTCTAGTTGAAATGGAGGTCACGAGCATATAAAATGAAATCTGTTGAAACCTTAGCCATAAAATACCAGCCTGGAAAAGAGTTGCTGATCTTGGATCAGACCCTTCTTCCGGAAAAAATAAAATGGATTCCTGTTTCCCAACCGGAAGATATGTATTCTATAATCAAAGGCCTGAAAGTGCGAGGAGCCAATCTCATTGGCATCAGTGCGGCTTTTAGTTTAGCCGATTATGCTCTCAGAGAATCCTCTGAAATAAAAATTCAACAAGCGGGGGAAAAACTGAAGTCAGCCCGGCCCACGGCCATTCATTTGTTTTCCGCCGTGGATCGTATTCTGAAACAAACCACAGCAACTCACCGACTGGAAACGGCTCTCCAAATTTATGAAGAAGATAAAAAGGCCTGTGAGCAAATCGCTCAAAAAGCGAAAAACCTCATTCATTCGGGAGATCAGATTCTCACTTATTGTAATGCCGGTTCACTGGCTACAGGGGGGGAAGGCACCTCCTTAGGAGTGATTAAACAAGCTCACAAAGATAAAAAGAAGATTCATGTTTATGTGTGTGAAACCCGCCCCGTTAATCAAGGATCCCGACTCACCTTTTGGGAGCTGCAAAAAGAACAAATCCCCTGCACTTTGATATGTGACAACATGGCCGCCGGCCTCATGGCTCAAAAAAAAGTAAATACCGTCTTTTT
The DNA here is from genome assembly GCA_026713205.1 of Bdellovibrionales bacterium. Taxonomy (GTDB): domain Bacteria; phylum Bdellovibrionota; class Bdellovibrionia; order Bdellovibrionales; family UBA1609; genus JACOND01. The sequence continues at coordinate 12,586 of JAPOOY010000133.1, read as the reverse complement.
AGGAGCTGATCGGATCAGTAACGGAGGAGATGTAGCTAATAAAACAGGCACTTTAAGTCTCGCCGTGATCTCCAGGCATTTTCAGGTGCCTTTTTATGTTGTCGCGCCTGAATCAGCTTTTGACAGACAATGCCTTTCAGGACAGGACATCCCCATTGAACAAAGAAATGCAGAGGAAATTTCTCCTTTCTGGGCAGATAAAGGCTCTATCTATAATCCCTCTTTTGATGTAACTCCCGCCTCTTTAATCACGGGTATTATTACAGAGAAGGGAATTTTTAAACCAAAAAGCGGCTGATAGCCGCACTTGTGTCAAATTCGCGCTCACTTTTGAATCCTAAATACTCTCATGAAGTGCTAATTCATATAAACAGAAAATCTCAAAACTCAAACCGGATTGGTATAAAAAGCCCTTTTAAAGTATGTTTTTACATAATAAACAGACTTTGGTCTGTAAAAATATTTAATTGTTCTCCCCTTTTAACCGAAGAAAAGACTGATTCCATAGAGAACGGGACTTGTATTGCCGGAAGCACTTACATTAACCTGACTATACCTTAGAGGAGGAGTTATGTTTCCATTTAAAATTCTTCTGTCATTATATACAGTATTTTTTCTGTTTTCCGCTTTTGGCGCAAAATCTTCTGATGTGGTTATCGTGAATACCAATACAAACAAATCAGAAGCTCAAGCCCCTTCCCAAACAGTGATTGCTCCCGCCTTAAATCCCTCAAAAGCCAAAAAACTGAGAAATGCCAGAGAAGGTGCGGAAGTACAGACAGAAAGTTTAATTTTGGAAAAAGTGGAACAGGAACGATTGAAAAGCGAACAAAATTTATTAAATAAAATATTCGGTTCTTCCCAACCCTCCTCCAACCAGAGTGTTGCAACTCCTCAATCCCCCCTCCCTACCTCCACATACACTTCATCGGGAGTGGAAAAAGTGTATGTTTCAGCAGGACTGGGGACTGTTAGAACTTGGAAGGTGGAAAATGATATAGAATCCGCTTTTCCTTCTTACTTTTTATCTATAGGAGGCTCCGCCCAAAAGTACTTTTCCTTTGATTTCAGCATAAATTATTCCAGACATTATTTAACACCGAGAGGAGAGGACGTGAACAAGTACCCTGTAGGCTCTTTCATTCGTATAGATCAGCCTACGGTTGCCATAGCTATCCGATTGGTTCCCTTATCGGGAAAAATCCGGCCTTATGTTGGACTTTCCGCAGCCTATATAAACCGTAAAAGAGACATCGTAGATCAGGATAGGAAAAAATACTTAAATTCGGAATTCATTGAAGATGTGGACGAAAAAAAATGGTATCAGTCCTTTGATGGAGGTATTTCCGGTGGAATGGATATAGATTTAGGACCGAATTTAGGACTGAACATTGATCTGCGCTATCACCGGAACATTGATACCGAAGAATCCACAGGGCACTTTGTAGAGTTTGTAGAAGAGAGAACAATAGCATTTGCCGAAGCTGAATCCCTTATCATCTCCGCCAATTTAAGGTTTTACTTCTAATATCAAGGTTGTATTGTATGTCATTGTTAAAACAACCCTGCTTTCCGCGCACTAAATAAATTATACCGATCGGGGTTGAGTTTTGCAGTTTTCCGCAGTTCATGATTTTTCAAATATGATCAGTATAGCTTGCAGATATTTTTTTAATTAAAGATTCATTAATGACTGTCTGATACCCTATTCCTCTTTTTTTTGCTTCTCTTTTTGCCCAGCTTAAAACTTTCGGATGCAGCCTGATAGAGGTCGGCACATATTTGTGTTTCCCTTTAGCAGGCCTTCCACGCATTGGGCGCTTTATTCCTGTTTTCCTTTCAATAGCTTTCTTAGCCGCTGTTGTCTCCTTTAAAGTAATCCTTCTTGATTTCTCAAAAGGGAAGTTTTTTATATTCTTCATAAAGTCTCCTTTCCTTTTTATTTGCTTTACGAGCACTGATTATACGATATATAGCCCCTTGTATTCGTTTAGTAAAAACAACAACTAAAATATCGCTATCCGACTCTCCAATAATCCATTCTCTTTTTTCTTTAGCGGTAGAGTGTTTTTCATCTGGCGCTATAAGAGCATAAGGATCATCAAATACAGTAATAGCTGTCTCAAAGTTGACCTTATGCTTTTTAAAATTGCTAACAGCCTTGCGTTCATCCCACTCAAACCGCATATTTTTCAGTATATACTGAAAATAGATTTCTTGTCAAATAAAGTAAATTTATGACTGATAATCGTATTTATGAGACAAGTTCCAGACCAAAAAGCTCTCTTTTTGTTTTCATTTTAAAAATCTGAAAACTCAAGCACGATCAGGTATAACTGCCAAGAGTTGATGCAGTCCTGGAACTTATCTCCGTTTTTTGAAAGACAGTTTTTTTTAAATGCTCGAGAAGAACGGAAAATTCCTGCTCTTCAAACCCCATTAACTCCTGAAAATGGATTTCATGTCGGCTGTCCATCTGTTGAATACAATTTTTAACCTGCGCTAAGTGCTTTTCCTCATCCTTTAAAATAGGATTTAAGGTAAAAGAAAACTGTTTCTCCTTTAAAATCTTATTGTAAAGAGAGTACACACTTACCGCCCGTGTTTCCACAATCCAGGTGGTGTAAAGATAGTTAAGATCGGGCTTTTCATTTGAAATAAGCTCCGCTTTCTTATCCAATTGTTGAAAATAATTTTCACACTCTTCCGGCGCCAGCATTTCCTCCTCTTTAAATGAATAATTATTGACAGTGAGCTTCCGAGCCAGTTTCTTAAAAAACAAACTGTGGAAAGCCTCTTCAGCAACATGACTCAGTAGAGTTTCATCCAGAATATTCGCCGGAAGGCTTTTCAGGATTTTTCGTGTTCCTATATATTCCAGAAAAGAAAGGGTGTTCAGCCAGCGCCCATGAATCTTCCGGGAAGAGACAATATTCTCCAAAATAAGCCGCAACTCCATTAAACACCTCTATTATTTACTGCCTTATCATATACCTTAATCAAATTATCAGCCTCCTCCAGACTTTACAACTCACGCGGAGAAGCTCGTTTAATCAAGCTCTTTTCCGGTTTGAGTTTTCAAATTTTTAAATGAAAGAATCACAAAATTCAAAACAAAGGGTATAAATATATATTCCTAAATTTGAAGACTTTTAAAAGCCTGACTTAAAGTCTTTTTAGTGATGGAAGGCAAAAGATCCAACTCCAAAAGAACAGGTGTTTTTCCCCAGAATTCTAAATCTCTAACATTTTTTGGATGAGGAGGGCCGGATAAAATCAAACCTAAAACCGGAAGATTCCGGGAAGCCAGCGCTTCCAGGGTTAAAAGGGTATGATTAAGAGTGCCCAAGCCGCTTTGAGCTGTTACAATCGCCGGAAAACCCAACTGTTCTATCAAATCCATTTGTGTCTGTGTTTTGTTGAGGGGCACAAAAATCCCTCCACATCCTTCCACAATCAGAAATGAGCTTTCAGGCCGCTGAATGTAATGCAGTTCAACACTTTTATTCTCCAGTTCAGCGGATTGATTGGGAGAAAGAGGAGCCTGAAAACGATACACACTTTTATGAATTTTTTTCCCGGAAATAAACCGCCGGACAAAATCCGTATCAGTGGGGGTTCCCGTCTGAATAGGCTTCCAGTAATCCGCTTGAAAATGCAGACATAAACCTGTGGACACCAGGGTCTTTCCCACACCGGTTCCCGTACCGGTAACAAAAATACCCTGTGGATTTTTTTCCATAACTGCACTGTATTTTCTTCAAGATAAATTTGACAACCGGAGTTTTCCTGTTACTGTTCGCTCAACTTGTCATTTCAGGACCTGCGACGCGTTAATAATTACACACCTTTTATTTTTATTCAAAAACAGGCACAATAAAAACGATAAGTTAATTAGAGTTGGTCTTGATTATTTGTCAGGAGCGCAGTAAGATTTTACAAAGAATAGCATGTATCCTAACCTTTTAAATTAAGGAAAAGTGGCTTTTAAGAGGGCAATAATGAAAAATTTATTTCTTTTAATGTGTTATATAGGATTTCTCATATCCTGCAGTCATTTTCCCAAATATTCAAAAGGGCCGCAGCACCAAATTTCCCATTTGGTGACTCCTTCCAAATCCATTGAAGCTACAACCAACACCTCCGATAAGAGCCCTGATATACCACCCAAAACCCTTTATAACCCTCTGCCGGAAGAAGACCACCATAAAGTGGATTTGTGGGTTCGCTATTTCACCGGACAGGGACGGGAACTCATGCAAAACTATCTGGAGCGGTCCACCCGTTATCTCACTTTGATGAAAGCCATTATAAAAAAAGAAGGCCTGCCGGAAGACCTGGTTTATGTGGCCCTCATTGAATCCGGTTTCAGCTCAAAGGCCCATAGCCGATCAAATGCAGTGGGTTACTGGCAATTTATTAAATCAACCGGTCGGCGATTTGGTTTGAGAATTGATCATTTTGTGGATGAAAGAAGAGACCCTGAACTTTCCACCCGCGCCGCTGTGGAATTTTTTAAAGATCTTTATTCCCTATTCGGTTCCTGGCACCTGTCCATGGCCGCTTATAATGCCGGTGAATATAGAGTCAACCGAGCTATGATGAAGCATTATAATAGAAATTTCTGGCATCTCATTGAGAAGAAAAGCCTCCCCTCTGAAACGAGCAACTATGTGCCAAAATTTATTGCAGCACGAAGAATAGCGGCAAACCCATCCAAATACGGTTTTTCCAGTTTAAAGTACCAGGAGAACCTTCAATATGACACCGTACCTATAACACAACCCATCAGTCTCAAAAAACTGGCAACTCATTTAAAAATTGACTATGAAAACCTGAAAAACCTCAACCCCATGTATAAAGGGGAATATGTGCCTGTCTATGAAAAGGATACGGCTATTCGTATTCCCATGGGTTTACAGGCCAGCGCCGTTGAAGCTATGAAATCCAGCCTCATGCCTCGTCCAAAATATGCCTACATGGATCACTATTGGTATCGTGTCCGCCGAGGGGACACCCTTTACCGGATTGCCCGCAGAAACAAAACCTCCGTATCCAACCTGAGAAGGGCTAACAGGATGCGAGGAAGATCCCTTATTCGCGTAGGACAAAAATTAAAAGTTCCCACTCGCAAATTAGCTGCCGTTCCAATTAAATCAAAAACAAAAAAACCACAAACTAAAACAACACCAAAAAAGCACAAAGTCGCTCGCGGGGAATCTTTAATACAACTGTCCAAGCGTTATGGAGTGAGTGTTGCAGCCCTTAAAACTTTAAATAATTTAAACGGAACAACCATTCAAGTGGGGCAGTCTTTAAAACTAAAAGCTCCTCAGGCCAAATCTCAACCATCAACCGGTAGTAATAAAAATGTTCATATCGTGCGAAAAGGGGAAACTCTTATTGGAATTGCGGATCAGTATAAAATCAGCCTGGTTAAGTTAATGAAGGCCAATTCCCTGAACTTTAAATCTATCCTTCTCACAGGATCTCGCCTGCGTATTCCCAAATAATTTACTCCTCTGGTTGGAATTTTAATCATACATAGAAGAACTACGCCCCCTTCACTAATTGTGTTTGAAATTTTCGGTTTTCCAGATGAAAGAAAGATGACACCCTCCCTTAAGCAAATAGAGGGGTCAAAAGTGAGTTCGGCTTTGACACAGGTGCGGCTGTAAGTCGCTCTGTGGCAAAACGCATGTTTGAACTTTTGACCCCTCTATTTGCTTAAGGGAGGGCTCATTTTATGTCAGCGGAAAACCTAAAATTTCAAACCGGACCAGTATAAAAATTCATGAACCATTCATTTGTAAAAAAAATATATTGCCTTCCATTTCCAAAAAGACTTGACAGTTTCTCTCAAACCACTAATTATACTGTTTTATTATTGGTTAAAGAAAAAACCTCAGAGAGAGCCTTATGATTGAAGCTTGTAATTTACATAAAAGCTATGGACATAGAGCCGCCGTACGGGATGTGAGTTTCACCGTAAATAAAGGGGAAATTGTCGGTTTTCTCGGTCCAAACGGTGCAGGTAAAACCACTACAATGAGAATGTTAACAGGCTATATGTCCCCCTCTCAGGGAAAGGTGTTAATTGACAGCCAGGATATTTCGGAATACCCCGTTGAAGTGAAACAAAAAATCGGCTATCTGCCGGAAGCGCCTCCCGTTTACAAGGATATGTATGTCAGGGATTATTTACAATTTACAGCCCGTTTGAAATGCTGCCCCTCACATAAAATTCCCACTCTGACAGATCGTGCTATTGAAAAGGCCGGTCTGCAGTCTGTCCAAAAACGCCTGATTGGAAATTTGTCCAAGGGTTTTCAACAGCGAGTGGGGTTGGCCCAAGCCATTATCACTGATCCGGACATCCTTATTTTGGATGAGCCCACTGTGGGACTGGACCCGAGACAGGTTGTTGAAATACGGGAACTGCTCGCCGACCTTAAGGGACAGCACACTATTATCCTGTCCACGCATATTTTGCCGGAAGTGCAAACCAGTTGTGACCGTGTGATCATTATTCACGAAGGAAGTATTGTCACCACCAGCACATTACAGGAATTAGGCTCAAAGCTTTCCGCTCAAAAAACCCTTACTCTGAAAACCAGAAATGATTCCCCTTCTCTGTTGGAAAAACTCCAATCTTTGAAAGGTGTCCTCAGCGTCCAGGATAAAAAGACTTTTATAGAACTACAAACCTCCTCCGATTCCTCTGTCAATGAACAGGTTGCGCAGGTGGTGGTATCAGGAAATTTCGGTCTCCTGGAAATGAAAGAGGAAGGTCTAAATCTGGAAGAGGTATTTATCCGTCTGACAGATGGAAATAAAAGGAACGAGCAAAAATGAATGCTGTAAAGTTTTTTTTCCGACAGACCTTTGTGATTGCCTGGAGGGATTTTTCCCAAACTATTTTCAGTCCCCTGTTTCTTTCCCTTATAGGTATTTTCTGTGGTTTTTTAAGTTACACTTTTCCAAGAGAACTGTTTCGGTTTGCTGATTCCTATGTGATGCCGGCTTTTCAGCAAATGGGTGGACAGGAAAAAAATATTCACTTTGCCGTATTTGTCTCCCATATTTCCCTGATCAATCTTCTTCTTCTATTTTGTGTACCGGCTCTAACTATGAAATTTCTGGCGGAAGAGAGAAAAAATCGTACTTTTGATTTACTAATGACCACCCCTATCTCCTCTTTTCACATTGTAACGGGAAAATACCTGGCTCTCTTAGGTCTTGTCTTTTGTTTTCTGGCTGTCACCTTTCTTTACCCTTTGATGGTTGCAGTCTTTCCTTCGGAAATACCTTTTAAACCTTTATTAGCCTCCTATATAGGGTTATTTTTACTGGCGGCTTTATACACGGCTGTGGGGCTTTTTGCCTCCTCTTTGACCAGTTCCGTCTTCTTAAGCATGATTATTGGATTCATCTTAAATGTCGTTCTCTGGTTTATCTCTCAAGGCCAGGATTTTTCCAACAATCCTATTTTCACATCCATTATGGAATACCTGTCCCTCGGCAACCATTTAACCTTTTTCATTAAAGGCAGTTTAACTGTGAGTTCCTGTGTTTTCTTTATCAGCGCTATTTTCTTGTTTCTCTTCCTGGTCTATAGAGTGATTGAATTTGGAAGGTGGAGGCCTTAATGAGTCCTTGGGGAAAACTTTCTTTATTACTGAGCGGCTGTTCTCTCATCATTGCTGCGGGCACACGCTTTATTCTGGGAGGTTGGATAACGATCTCCTATATTTTTCTTGCCCTTTTTGTCGTAGGATTGCTGGCAGCTCTTATTCTGGATTATAAGCTTTACCTGGAAATTTTAACGGCAAAAACCACAAAGAACAGCATGAGCCTTGGGTGGTCTTTGCTACTTGTGATTATCGGAATTTCCGCAGCAGGTTATTTCGGGCATCGTTTCAACCGAACCTTTGACTTAACAGAGGAAAAAATCAACTCCCTGTCACCACAAACAGAAGAGGCCTTGGAATCTCTCAAAGAGGATTTAATCCTTTATATCTTTTACAAAGGAGACAAAATCTCGGAGAGAGGGTTATTTACAAAGGAGGAACTGAAAAACAGTTTGATTCTTTACAAACAAAAAACAACAAAATTTAAAGTCCGTTTTGTGGACACTTATAAAGATAATGCTCTGGCGGAAAAGTTTAACTTGTCTGATCTCCCGGATAAAAATCAAAAGGAAATTTTTGTTTTTGCGGAACATGAGGGACGCAGTGTACGCATCACCGCCCCCTTTAATGAACAATCCATTACATCCGCCCTTGTTAAAGTAAAAAAAAGAACGACAAAAGAGATCTATTTTCTTGTCGGTCATGGAGAAAAGGACTTACAGGACGATAGACCCGATGGTTTAAAAATTTTTCAGCAGGGTTTGATGGACTCCGGATTAACTCTTAAGGAATGGAGCTTTGTCCAGGATGGAGCCCCTGCAAAAGACCCTGAAGTTGTACTGGCCATAGGCTCCCGCCGCCCCTGGCTGGATGAAGAAACGCAGTGGTTGAAAGATTATTTAAAAAGAGGAGGCCGTATTCTTATAGCCTTGGATCCCGGAGAAAAACATAATCTCCAACCCTTTTTAAAGGAATTTGGGATCAACTACCAAGATAACTTTATTTTAACCCCTCAAGGAGCTTTTTTTGGAAGCGCCGCAACCGCCTTAGGAGCCCATTTTGATTCTAATCATCCTATCACCCGTCGTCTGACAGCTCTAAAAAATGTTCCGGCTATCTTTAACAGAGCCAGTGTGGTGGAAGCGGTAGATGAATTTCCTGAGGAGTGGACAACTTCCCGTCTCGTTCGCACAGTGGATGCCAGCTTTGCCGTTCCGGAACTGAAAGAAAAAGTCAAAATAGAAAATCTTAATTCACAAACCGTTGCCATTGAAGTTAAACCGAAATCAGAGAAGAAAAAGGAGTCTCCCCTTTCAGATCCCCACGGTGGCCACGGCGAATCTGAGTCAGAAGAAGAAGATTCTGAAACCTCCAATGAAAAAGAAAACCCTCAAAAGAAAAAAGAATTTCGGTTGGTGGTTTTCGGAGACAGCGATTTTCTGACAAACAGATACATTCATGAAGGTGTTAATAGAGACTTGGCTTTAAACACTGTGGTGTCCCTTGTGGATGAAGAGGATTTAATCACTATCCGCCCCAAACAGGCCAAAGGCACAAAAATCAGCTTAACAAAAAACCATCGTATCAGTCTTGTGACAATGGTTATTATTCTTCCCTTAATATTTCTGTCCCTGAGTTTGTGGATGTGGTACCGCAGAAGAGAAGCTTGAGTTTGTACCTCTCTTGAGTTGAGTTTTGAGGTTTTTTAATGACAGAAGGATTACTCCCTCCATTAAGAGAATATAGAGGTCAAAAGTTCAGACATGCGTTTTGCCACAAAGCGGCTTTTAGCCGCATTTGTGTCAAAGCCGAACTCACTTTTGACCTCTATATTCTCTTAATGGAGGGCTATCTTTATGTAAATGGAAAAACGCAAAACTCAAAATAAAATAAAAGGAGGGGAAAAATGAAAAAGAAGAAAAAATGGCCGGGAAAACTGGCGGCTTTTTTACTTGTAGCGGCTGTGGGAGGCTATGCCCTCTATGACTATTACCGCTCTTCTGAAAAAGCCAAAGAAGAAGAAAACCGTACTCGCTTTCTGTCTCAGGAAATAGAGGATATTCAGGAAATCCAAATAACCACCCGGGAAAAACCCATTATCCTCACGAAAAAAAATCAAAGTTGGAAAATGACATCCCCCGTACAGGATTATGCAAACTCCGAGGCTATCACTTCATGGTTTAATCAACTTAAAGAAGAAAAAGTACAGAATATCACTCCAAAAGAAGTTAAGTGGGAGGAATACAGTCTGGATGAAAAAGCTAATCAAGTTACTTTTTCCTTAAAGTCCGGTGAAAAGATTTTCTTCTCAGTCAGTTGGAAACCCAGTTTTGATGAAAAATACTTTATTCGCAAGGGAGACACACTCCTCATGGGTGATAATTCCTTTAAAACTTCTGTGAATGAAAAAGACCCTGTTTCTTTCCGAAGTTTAAACGCTCTTCATACTGTCGGTCATCCCATAGAATTAAATTATAAAGGAAAAGAAAGATTTTCTTTCACTTGGTCCGACTACAAATGGGCCTTTAAAAAGGCCGCACCCTTTCCCTTAAAAGCCAGTCGTTTAAGCAGTTTTTGGTCTGATTTAAATACTTTTAAAGCTCTTGAAATTGTGGGAGCGGCTACGGAAAATAATCTGAAAAAATATGGACTCAATAAACCGGAAACGACAATTCGCCTAAAATTCAGAAATCAAAGCGTTGAAGTGCGAGTCAGCGCCACAAAAGAAAATACAGCTTTTATCCATACTTCGGACAGAAAATATATTTTGGAATGTTCCAAAACCCAAGCGGACAAACTCATCCTCTCAGAAAAGATTCTAAGAGACCACACAGCTCCCTTTAAATATAAAAAAACGGAAGTCTCCCTATTGGAGTTAAAAGGGGATACTTACTCCTATACCGCCAAAAAAAACGCTCAGGGAGAATGGGTTTCGGTTGATAACCCGGAAGCAAAAGGAAAAAAGATCAATTCCAAAACAATAAACACTCTCCTAAATAGCATTCCTCAACTCAAAGGAGAACAGTACAGCAGCCTCCCTCTATGGCTGCCAAAGCTCTCTGTTATTCTTAAAGATAACAAAGGGGAAACGCAACTTAGCTTAAAAGCGGGGCAACCGTTTAAGGATTCTGAAAAGGACATGCTTTGGGTTCAAACCAATCTATCAGCAGACAAAGTGGCGATTTCCAAATCAGCTTTAGACAAAATTTTTGAAAAGGATCCCTATAAACAAACCCCTGTTAAAAAAGAGGAAGATAAAAAAACCAGCCCTTCAGATCAAAGTAAAAAACCGGTGAGTCATGTAACAAAGCCTTCAGCTGATAAAGACTCAAAGGGGAAGGACTCCATTTTTCAATATCAAAAAGAAGATTGAACTGATGATATATTCTCCTCTCACATATAAAAAACCTCACAGCTTAACCGGAGGAGTATAAGATCATGACTAAACCTTTCCTCATGGAGCCCTATAAAATAAAATCCACGGAGCCTCTGTACTTCACCACCCGTGAGTATAGAAAAAAAGTTCTGGAAAAAGCTCATCTCAATCTGTTCCTCATTCCCGCACGGGATGTGATGATTGATTTATTAACGGATTCCGGAACAGGAGCCATGAGCCAGGCCCAATGGAGCGCACTGTTAAGAGGTGATGAATCCTACGCCGGAGCGGAAAGTTTTTTTCGGTTTGAAAGCACAATTCAAAAAATCACGGGAATGCCTCACATTATTCCCACTCATCAGGGCCGATCGGCGGAACGAATCCTTTTAGGCGCCCTTAAGACCCGAGGGGAATATCTCCTTTCCAACACACTGTTTGATACCACAAGGGCAAACGCAGGCCTGCTGGGGTTTAAAGTTTTGGATTTACCTTCAGAGGAAATGAAAGATACAAAATCAGAATATCCATTTAAAGGTAACATTCATCTGGAAAAACTGGAGCAAGCCTTACAAACACACTCTGTTGCCGGAGTGATTATGACTATCACCAACAATTCCGGTGGAGGACATCCCGCAGATTTTGAAAATATTAAAGCTGCCGCTGAGTTATGTAAAAAGTATAAAGCGCCTTTTATTCTGGATGCCTGCCGTTTTGCTGAAAATGCCTGGTTTATCAAAACAAGAAATAAGTCTTTTCAAAATCACTCCCCAAGGGATATTGCCCGGAAAATTTTTGATCTGGCGGATATGTGCTATGTTTCCGCCAAAAAAGACGGTTTGTCTCACATTGGGGGGTTTATCTGTTTAAGAGACAACCAACTCTTTACCGATTGCAAAAATCGTCTGATACCTCTATTGGGTTTTTCCACTTATGGAGGACTGGCGGGGCGAGACCTGGAAGCCATTGCCGTGGGTCTGGAAGAAGCACTGGAGGAAGACTACCTTCATTACAGAATATCCTCTACAGCCTGGTTTCATGGAGAACTAAAAGCTGCTTCCATCCCTGTGGTTCATCCGGCAGGAGGTCATGCGGTTTATATTGATGTTAAAAAACTCACTCCGCACCTTTCCTCTTCTGACCACCCCGCCCAGGCCTTTGCGGCGGGATTCTATGGATTTTCCGGTGTGCGTTCCTGTGAGATTGGATCGGTTATGTTTGGAGAATCTTACTCCCAGGAGTTGGTGAGATTGGCTATTCCCCGGCGCGTTTATACCCGATCCCATTTAAACTATGTGATTGAGTCCCTCACTCAATTCCAAAAGGAAGTACAGCATCTGAAAGGAATTGAAATCACCTGGCAGCCTGAAGTTTTAAGACATTTTACAGCTCATTTTAAATGGAAAGATAAAACAGCTCACACTTCTCCAGCTTGAACACTGAAGTTCTCCATAAAGGTAAACTCTTTTATACTCCTCCAGTTTGAAATTTTCTGGTTTTTCATAAGAAAGAATGCTTACACCCTTTATAACAGCCTATAGGGGTCAAAAATTCAAACATGCGTTTTGCCACAGAGCGACTT
>JAPOOY010000197.1 GCA_026713205.1 Bdellovibrionales bacterium | reverse complement strand
TAGTAGAGGTTTTAGGCGGTTATACTAGGGAAAAAGAGCGGCGGATTTACTGGGTTTATTAATTATTTTGCCGTGTTGAAGTCCCTTTTTTTGTTCCCTCCGCGGGCACATCAAATGTATTTTGTTTTCTTTACTTATCCTTTTTCTGGAAATTTTTAAGAAGTTCTATGATCTTTTTGTTGTTGGAATCTTCCTTTGCAACATCCAGAGGGGTTTCACCTTATACTGTTTTTTGTATTGATATCCATTCTTTTTCTCAAGAAGTCAACCACTTCCAAATGACCTTCATGACTTGCCAACTGCAAAGCAGTCTCATGTGCATCTTCATCATTATCTCCCCATTTAACTTGAGCATTAACATCGGCTCCATTTTCTAAAAGAAGTTTTATTACCTCTAAATGGCCCTTTTGACTTGCCAACTGCAAAGCAGTCCGATGACAGTTAGTCTTAATCAAATTAGGATCTATGCCTGCTTTCAAAAAAGAGATGATTTTTTCCACATCTCCCTTTTCAGCTGCTTCAAAAAATTCTTCAGAGTTTGATACAGGGTTCTTTTTCATTTTTCTCCTAAGTATAATATACAATCATTTGCTTTTTTTACCAAGTGAAAGGTTTTTTAAACTTCCCCCTTTCATCTTTTAGTGTTTCTGGAAATTGACTATTTTGCAGATGGGATTTTTTTATACCTGTAATATAGTCCACAATTTGGCAAAGTTTAGCTGACTTTCTTTTGTAAGGACTAATCAAAAATAGTTTCTTATTATATTTTGTTTTTACCATTTGCATTGGGGTAAATAAATCAGAATCATTAGATACTACAACAGCACCTTTATATTTATTTTCAAAGGCATCCACTAAGAGATGAGAAGCTAAATTAACATCTGTTCCTTTCTCCTCTCTTTTAAGTACACGAACGGGTTTCAATTTTTTCTTTTTAATCATTTCTTCAAGATTCTTATAAGCATAGTCTTTTGGAATGGAAAGTGAATGGACTACATGAGTTAAAAAATGCCCCTCTTCTATTTCCATATTCTTTAATGTTTTTAAGGCCCTGATATAAAGTGACTGGCGCAGAGGTGCATCTATGTTTCCTATTACTGGGGATATACGGGCAGTGAAATATTTAATACTGACAACAGAACAGTGGCTGGGTAAAATATTTTTTACCAAAGATTCAACATCAAGCCATTTGTAAGGAGTTTTTTTGAGGGCTCCATAATAAAGATTAAGTCCATCAATATAAACAGCAAGTTTCATAAAAAAAGACGGCCTCCGAAGAGGCCCAAAGACCCGAAGGTCTCAACTTGCCATTTTAGACAAGCGTGATATACATTCTTTATCGGCTAATTTAATAGAAATGTCAAGGTTCTTTTGGACCTTATCTAACACTCTGACAAATCTTTACGGGAAATTTACGGGATGCTCCGGTTAGTAGAGGTTATGAGCGGTTATCAGTGGGATGCAAGAGCGGGTTTTTGTTTGGTTTCTGGCTTATTTCAGTGTTTTGAACTCCGTATTATCGGACCCTCCGCGGGCACCAGCAGTTTTTTAGCAACTCATTAAAATCACAAAGGTTATTTTTCAAAACAGATTTTTCCAGAATTTTTCTTAAAAAATACGATATTTAAGTTCTGCTATAAAAAAAGATGCTTTAAAAGACAGAAATCGGAGAAGCTAAAAACTTCATTAAATTTTCAACTTATTGATGACGAAAAGTATGACAAAAATCATCGCTTTCAGAAAGTGAGAGTTATGGGATATGAGAAGTTTTTTTCGGGATTGATTTGATTCAAGAATTTGACAAAACTCCTATTTGAGCTTTTGACCCCATGGGAAAGTCTCCCGGACTTTCCCACTCCAATGGAGGGCGTAATCCCTCTTTCATCTGAAAAATCTCAAAACTCAAACCGGACCGGCACAACTTTAAGGATTCAATTCCTGGTTATTTCCAAAAAAGCTTCTCCGTAAAGTTCTAACTTTTGTTTTCCCACACCGTTCACATAAGACATTTCTTCCAGGCTTTGAGGCTTTAAATTTGTCATTTCAATTAAAGTTCTGTCAGAGAAAATAATAAAAGCCGGAACCTCTTTTTCTCTGGCTAATTGCAATCTCAATTTTTTTAACTTTGAAAGCAAATTGAGATCTTTCGGTTTTTGTTTTTCCAAAACCACCTTTTTTGTTTTTTTCTCTTTTTTGAGAACAGCAGGCAGATTTGATTCCTTATAAGAAAAGTTTTTTCGCCCATATAAAACATCCAATCCGCTTTTTGTGATTTTTAAAGCTCCAAAACTGTCAATATCTATATTAAGATTTCCTGAAGAAATCAGTTGACGGGCAAAAATCTCCCAAAAGGATTTGGAATAATCCGCTCCTTTTCCAAAGGTTGGCAGTTTATGATGCCTTCTGTTTTTTACCTTATCTGTCTCCAGACCACGAACAACATCTATAATATGAAGCATCCCAAAATACTGCCCTGTCCGAAAGATGGCAGACAGAAAAATCTGAGCCGGAATTGTTCCTTCAACAAGTTTAGGGGGAGACAAACAATTATCGCATAAGGAGCAGTTGTCAAAATCCTCTCCAAAGTAAGACAGCAAAGTTTTTTTCCGGCAAGAGGAAGATTCACAATAAGCCAATAAAGCTTCCAGCCTTTTGTTTTCTCTCAGCTTGTATTCCTGATCTTCTTCCCCGGATTGAATCATTTTTCTTCTTGTTATCAAATCCTGTAAACCATAAAAAAGAAGCGTGTCCGCCGGTTTTCCATCTCTTCCCGCACGACCGATTTCCTGATAAAAATCCTCCATGGAAGCCGGTAAATTGATATGAACAACAAAACGAATATCCGGCTTATCTATTCCCATTCCAAAAGCTGTGGTTGCCGACATAATCACAGCCTCTTCCGTCATAAAAGTATCCTGGGATTTCTGTCTGATTTTGGCTGACTGACCGGCATGATAAGGCATACAAAAAAAGCCCTTGTTATTTAAAAATTCAGAAATTCTTACTGTTTCTTTTCGTGAAAGAGCATATATGATACCGGACATGTTTCTTCTTTCAGCTAAAAATTCCAACAGCCTCTTTTTCCAGTTTTGTTTATTTTCCACAGATAAAAAAAGATTAGGTCTGTTAAACCCTTTAACAATAATTTGAGACTTATTGCCTGTAAGCTTTTTTACAATATCCAGGCGAGTGGCTTTATCGGCTGTAGCCGTAAAAGCCGCCAG
>JAPOOY010000154.1 GCA_026713205.1 Bdellovibrionales bacterium | reverse complement strand
TTTTACTTAAGAGACATAGGCCCTTTATAATAGACTATAGGGGTCAAAAATGAGTTCGGCTTTGACACAGATGCGGCTGTAAGTCGCTCTGTGGCAAAACGCATGTTTGAATTTTTGACCCCTATAGTCTGTTATAAAGGGTGTAAGCGTTTTTTCTTATGAAAAATCGGAAATTTTCAAACCGGAGGAGTATAAACACGATCAGTATATGTCAGAGCTTTTTTTAACCATTCCCCATAGTGGACGAAAGATTCCTCCGGAAGCCTTTTGGCTTAAAACTCTTCCTCAATCCGTTCTTTGTTGTGATGTGGATGCTTTTGTGGACGAACTTTATGCGCCAACCATCAAACAGCTTAATTTAACCTCTTTTCTTTTTCCGTGGCATCGTTACGCCGTGGATGTGAATCGCTTCCCGGAAGACCGGACTTGTCAAACTGTGGAAGGAGCCCCTCTTCATTTAAGTGATGAAACTCCCTCGGAAATCCATTGGCATAAAACCACTAAGGGGGATTTTCTCATAAAAAAACCTCTTTCAAAAAAGAGGCATCAGCAATTGATCAATAAATATTACAATCCTTTTCACAGGAAAATTCAGGAAGAGTTTAAAAAAAGAAAGAGACAGGGGAGTGTTTATCTCCTGGATCTACACAGTATGCCCTCTATTGGGGAAGATTTTCACAGAGACAGAGGACAGAAACGAGCCCAAATTGTTATTGGAAACAGGAAAGGACATTCCTCTGAACATAAATTCCTGGAATTGGTTTTGTCTTCTTACAAAAGAGTGGGATTTGAGGTGGTCTTAAACCAGCCTTATCAGGGAGGGCGAATTACAGAGTTTTACGGTTCTCCAAAGGAGGGGCAGCACGCTCTTCAGGTGGAAATTAATCGCTCCCTTTATATGAAAGAGGGGACAAATCAAAAAACCTCTTCTTTTTCTGTCATTCAAAACCAGTTAAACGAGGCTCTGATGCAGATTGTCAAAGAGCTTAAAGACCTCAATCCACAAATGACATAAAAATATTGTTTTGGATCTTAATGAAATTTAAGCCCTTTATTTGACAAAAGAAGAAAAACTCTACAAAATAACTGCATAATTTAGAAAGAAATTTACATGAAATAATGAGTTTTTGCGCTGAGGATAAAAATTAAAGTTCCTATAACAGTCAAAAAATTTTATTGAAGAGGGAAGGGGCTCCCACTTGTGCCGATCTGAAGTGAGTTTTTAGACTTTGCTGAAACTCTCATTTTTACGGGAATCCTGTCTCCGGTGGAAGGCTGAATAAATAGAAACCTAATATACAAGATGGAGAAGTATAAAACCATACTTAAATTTTAAGATCGTTTTGACTCAAAAAAAGAAATGAAAACATTTACTTCAACAAAATCCTTCAATCGGGAGAATATTAAGTGTTTAAAATAAAAAAACTATCACCTTATGAGGCTCTATCCCGTTTAATAAAGCTTTTTCCGGGCAAGCTGATTATTATTTTTATTTTTTTTGGACAAAACAGCTTCGGAGAAATGAAGTCTGTACAAATTTTAAATTATTTAACCGGAAAAGGGAATGAAATAGGAGGAGGAGCCGGAGTTTTTGTCTGTCCTGATATCTTGGTAACAGCTTTTCATGTGATAGATGAGTTTACAGGTTCTGTTCGTGATAAATTGTTTTTTTTAGATCCCTTTACCGGAAAAAAAATCCCCATTACAACAATTGTAGGATTGGATGAAAAACATGATTTAGCGGCTTTAAAAGCAAAGGGCTATGAACCGGAAAGTTGTTATTCTGTAAATGAACCTTTTAAGCGGGATGTCCGTTTATTGGACAAAGTCACTCTTTTTGGTTTTGACGAGGATTTTAAATCTTTAGAGATTCCAGGATATATGGAAGAGGAAGTGTTTTATAAAAACAACTCTTTTTGGCTGGTTAGAACATCGCTTTATGACAAATATTTAGCGGGAATGAGTGGCGCGCCCGTTTTTTCAAAATTGAATCAATTGATGGGAATTGTCATTCACGATTTTAAAATGGATGTGGTATTTGTAAACCGCTGGCAGCTGAAAAACTTTTTAGACCAGGATAAGATTTCTTGCACTTCTCATCATTGTATTTATGAGGAAAACAAGAGACTTCAAGCTCAGGCAGAGTCAGGAGACGGTATCGCACAAGTTCAAATGGGTTTTAGACATTTTAGAGCGAACAATTTTTCGGGAGCTGTCAAATGGTATAAAAGAGCGGCTGTTGAACATCAAATTCCCGTAGCTTATTACAATATGGGATTTATAAACCAAAAAGGATATGGAATTCCCAAGAACGATGCGAAGGCAATTTCGTGGTACAATGATGCCGCTAAAAAGGAAGTCACTCTGGCAGACTATGCAACAGGATATATATACTATCAATCTGAAATTTTTAACCGGGCGGCTCATCACTTTCTTAATGCCAGGAACTATCCTCTTGCAGAATATGCCATAGGATTTATGCTGGAAACAGGAAAAGGATTTAAAAAAAATATTGAGAAAGCTAAAATTTGGTATGAGAAAGCCGCTCAAAAAGGGCATCCCCGCGCCATAAAAAAACTAAAAGAGCTGGGAGAATAACTTTCTTACTTTTAAGCTTTTTTCCTCCTCTGAATTTTTTTCTCTTTTCACTAAATATACCGATCCGGTTTGAATGTTGAGATTTTTTAAACAAAAGAAATACTTACACCCTTCATGAGAGCCTATAGGGTTCAAAAATTCAGACATGCGTTTTGCCACAAAGCGACTGATAGCCGCTATTGTGTCAAAGCCGAACTCATTTTTGAACCCTATAGGCTCTCATGAAGGGCT
>JAPOOY010000279.1 GCA_026713205.1 Bdellovibrionales bacterium | reverse complement strand
TTTTATATTACAAAAGGGCTTTCCTCCCAAACGGGAGGAGCTGCTGTGGGTGTCCCCGGATTTTTAGCTGGTCTTTGGAGTCTTCATAAAAAATACGGGAAACTTCCCTGGCCCCGCTTGGTGATACCCGCCATTCAACTTGCGAAAAAGGGCTTTCCGGTTTCAGGAAATTGGTCTGAGATCACTTTGCAGAAAAAAAAGAATTTCAACTCCAAAGGAATATCTATCTTCTTTAAGGAAAAAAACCCTTACCTGCCTGGAGACATATTGAAACAATCACAAATGACAAAAGCCCTTAAGCTCGTTCAGAGAAATCCATTGAAAGTTTTTTATGGAGGCCCTTTAGGGCGTGATGTGGTTCTGACCGTAACGAAAAATAAGGGTGTTATAACAAAAGAGGATTTGAAAAATTATCAGGTACGATGGTTAGAGCCGGTATCCGTTTCCTTCCGTGATCATAAGGTTTACAGTATGCCTCTTCCCAGTTCAGGGGGAATCATTTTGGCACGGGCTTTAAAATTGATGGAAAAACAAAAGCTCCATAAAAAATCTCTTTACAGTGTGGAAGAGCTTCACCTCCTGGGAGAAATCATGGCTCGTGCTTTTCGCCCCCGAAACTTAATGGGAGATCCTGAAAATTTTAAAGACGCTATTCCCAACTGGCTTTCAGAGGAAAATCTGGAGGAATTAAACAAAACTCTTTCTTTAAAACAAGTCCGCTACTTAAGCCCTTTAAAAGAATCTTTGGAAACCACACATATCTCCCTTATGAATAACAAAGGAGAAGCTGTGGCCATGACTCTCACATTAAACGGTTTTTATGGTTCCGGCCTTGTCACGGAAAAATATGGCATTGTCTTAAACAATCAAATGGATGATTTCACAACTCTTCCGGGGAAAGCCAATATGTATGAAATGATTCAGGGACAAAAAAATCAAGTGAAAGGAGGGCGAACTCCTCTTAGCTCTATGACACCGGTGATTGTGGAACGGAAGGGAAAAACCATTTTAGCCCTTGGCGGGGCGGGAGGCCCCATGATTATCAATGGAGTTCTTCAAACTCTGTACCGATACATAGCTAACAATTTGAATATTGATCAAGCTATACAAGCCCCCCGTATTCATCACCAGTTTATTCCAAGAAATCTTTTTGTGGAGGAAAAACGGTTTAATCCGGATATGATTCTTCAGTTAAAAATGAAAGGACATAAAATTCGTTACAGAGAACATATCGCGCGAGTTTTCGGAGTGGCTCTGGACCGTAAAAACGGATGGCTATCTGCAGGCCGGGAAATCCGCAGGGAAAGCTTTGCCGGTGGATATTAGCAATATTCTTCAATAAATCATTTTCCTGGTTTTCTAATTTTCTATTGCAATTAAGACGAGCAATTCATGAGACATTTAAACTATTATTTCATTGAAAATTGTCTTAAGGTTTGCAGATTTTATCTGTTAGAAGATGAGCGTGGGTTTTATTTTTATAAATTTTTCCCTTAACTATTTTCTTGAAATCCTTTTCAAGGTTTTCATCTTGCGT
Source organism: Bdellovibrionales bacterium (assembly GCA_026713205.1). Lineage (GTDB taxonomy): Bacteria > Bdellovibrionota > Bdellovibrionia > Bdellovibrionales > UBA1609 > JACOND01. Next base: position 14,380 of record JAPOOY010000279.1, on the reverse strand, counting down.
GCAAAGCAATTTTGCACCAGAAGCTATAGCTAGACCTAAGATATGTGGGTCATCTGATCTTAAACTGTATTCTGTTTCAATATCTTTTATAGCTTGTTCTACTTTTTCTTTTTCAATACGCCTGGCTCGCCCAAACTTAAAACGATCTTCAAGATATTTTTTCATTTCTCTATTATCATAAAGTTCATCTTGTATCTTTTCCTGATTAGAATATATAAGCCGATGAACACCACTATCAATCCACCTACGGACTGGCCCCATATCTGCATTATTGCTTATAAAATCTCCACATCTATTTGCATCTAAAATCATACACATAAACATCTCCCTCTTAAAATTAAACATTTAATCATTCCTGAGTTCTCTGGTTCTCCATCACCATATTAATAATTAACTTTCCATTAAAAAATAAAACCCTAAATATCCAAAACTAGGTCATAATCTATAATAAAATTAATTCCAATTCACATTTCATTTATAATATATATGATTAATCATCAAAACCTAATAAAGCATCACTCTCTTTAAGAAAAAATTTTCCATAACCTTGTGGTACATTTAATAGATTTCCTTGTTTGTCAAAAGATATATTATGTACTTGCACCTTGTCCTTAAAAGATTCAAGGTATATGAGGGAGACTTGATCTGGAGGTATATTTCCTTTTTGAATCTCTATCCTTGCACGATTCACTATATAATCACTATGTGTTTCAATCAGAAAGGATCTACCGGAAGATTTGATGCTTTCAATAAAAAGAGAGGCAAGTGCTGCCTGAGCTTTTGGATGAAGATGTACTTCTGGCTGTTGCAATAAAAAGCGGCTGCCTTTCGGAGCAAGAAAAAGATGTGTAAGGATAGGAAGCACTTGACTGATACCATATCCTGTATCCCGAATATTGGACTGAACTCCTTTGATCTGAAATTGAATCTGAAAAGGGCCTCCTACGGAATCCCCATACACTTCTATATCAGTATCATCAAACAATTCGGATGCTTTTCCAAACTTTACCAATTTTTTATAAAATGCTTTCCACTCTTCTTTATTTTGACTATACAGACGCATTAACATTGTTGGTATATTAACGCCCTCTGGATCATAGTTTTTATGAAGAATAGAATCATAAGTTCGTTTTGGTTTAGAACGAACAGGAGCCACATCTATAAGGATACGCGGGAGTATCTCTCTAACATTAGAAAAGGATTTTTGGAATTCTTTTAATAATTTTTTATCTTTAGTATTCTGCTGTGTTAACTCTAGAAAAAAATAAGGATTAAGAAAAATATGGTGGGGCACCTCTGTTTTAGGAAATTCTTTTTTAAATTCACCTTTATTTTTCAAAGAAAGAATATGATAGTAAGTTTTTTCTGCTTTAAAACTAACACAGGCTTTCATATCTTCTAATTTTATTTTGATATGACTCACTGCCGGTTCTGCTCTTTTACTTTCCTTGGCAAAACACACCATGTATTCCACCTTTGGATCTGTACAACTGAATCCCAACTCAAAAGTCTGATTCTTTATTGATCCTTGATCTTTAGAAACTATCCGTCTGGCTATAGTATCAAATGAACCTAACTCATAAGGTGGTTCATTAAAATCAAAATGGAATTTGATTTTAAATATATCAAAGAGTGTATGAAAACACCCTAAAGTAGTGGTTTTACCTGTGCTATTTTCTCCAACTAAAAATGTCAAAGGACGAATTTCAAATTTTTGTTCACCAGCAAAACAACGCACATCCTTCATAATGAAACGAAAACTTTTTCTACCAATGCGTTGTTTTTGATTTTTTTCCTGTAATTTCTTTTCTGACATCTTTTTGATTTTTGGCTGTTTTCCTGACCGTTTCTTCTCTTTCTTTTTTGTTTGTTTTTTTAATTTCTTTTTTTCCATATTCTTCCCCTCAGTTTGTATATTACTCCTTTATATTGGCTGCCCTAAATTTTTAACCCAAAAACTCAGAGAACTTCGCTGGTGAACACATAGACAGTCTGGTTTTTGTTTTTCAATATCCAGACCATTTCTTTAATTATTAACCTCTTCTTAAAATATAAATAAACCAGACGATAATTTCAAGACAAACCTTAAACAACTTTTTTTCATTACTTCATTTGATCGGTTATGAAAAGTCACAGATACCTAAATGACTTGAATTTATAAAAAAACCAATGATTCTGATTATTTAATCCCTGTGAATAATTATAAGTTATTGAATTTACTGAATTTTACAGTAAGCTCTTTAAAAATTACCTGCAAGAAATTATCTTGTTCATAGAAAAGCCGTTTCAAGAGTGAGTTCGGATTTGACACAAATGCGACTGAAAGTCGCTCTGTGGCAATGCCTGTTTGAACCTTTGACCTCCCTTTGGCTTTGAAAGTCATGAACAAAACCGCAAATTTCAAACGCGATCAGTCTAAGATCTCAAAATTCAACTTAAGAATCTAAGCTTTAGGAGTTTATTCTATTATTTTTTAGATTTGAAGGGAATGCACTGAGAATTATATATATAACACCCTTTTACGACTCAATAAATAACAAAAGCTGCCGGTAAAAAAATAAAAGCAGCAGCCCCTGGTTTCAAACCATCTCCAGAATTGCACAAGAAACAGGTAAAATTTACACACATTCAAAATATAAGAGGCAATATAGTAGAAAAAATCTATCAAAAAATATAGCATCATTACTTTGGGTCTGATAAATGCTTAAAATAAATCCTGCTTTCTCTTTTTCAATGAATCTCATCTGTGTTTTCATCTTTCTTTCCACCACACCGGCTTATGGCACAACTTTTTTAAGAGGGCTTACAGAGCCTGGAAATCATGTGCCAAATAAAGGCGCCGCCTGTAAAGAATTATTTAACGAAATAGTCGCCATAACCGGATTCTCATCACAGACAGTTAGACTGGAAAATCAAATGCCAAATACAGAACTCGGAAAGAACGAAAATGCCCAATACATTATGAACTCAGAAGACGAAATCCTGGGAGTTTTTAAGGAAGACAGCCATAATACATATCCACCCCACGAAGTCGCCGCTTATGAATTGTGCCTTGCCATAGGGTGTCGGATTGTGCCAAAGACGGAATATATCCTATTCAACACAAAAACAGGATCATTTCAAGAAGTGACGGAATCCGATTTGAAGGATTATAACTTTACACGAAGATTTACAGAAAAACTTGCAAGAAAGTCCACCGAAACTCTATCAAGTGAATCTTCCTTAAAATTCTCTATAAAAACTCAGGAAAAAATTAACGCCCCGCTGGAAAACAGCAACTCCAGTGATACGAAAATGGGATCTATTCAAGTATTTGCAGAAGGAATCATCAGAAGACAACTGGGTGAACACCCTTCAGATTTTAAAATATATATGAAGCTTCTCAAAGACCCCGAATCCACTTTGAGGCAGGACTTTGACGAAATGGTTGTTTTTGATCTCGTGACAGGTTCTAACGATAGAAACTTAAGCAACTATATTATTAACATAAATGACGGCAGATTATATGCCATTGATCACTCTGAACATTTTGAAAAACCATTTATACAGGTTATAAGTTGGGTTCTTGACGCGAAAAAAACTCAGATATGGAAAGCTCCCCTGTCAGACCGAATGCGCCAACTTATACTGGGAATAAATTTTTCAAAAATTAAACCTATCCTTCAAAAACACCGTTTCAATTCCAAACAAAAAAAGTATATCCGGAAAAGAATCAAAAAACTTCAATTCATTGTACAGAGCAATCCGAAAACCACTTTAAAAGATATAGTTAGAGGAATGGGAGAATTCAATAAAACCATCCTCTTCTTTGAAGAAGAACAGCAGAAGCTTCTATAAAAATCCACAGAAAAATTTTAACTATATTCCTGGTTTGAGGCGATCCAGGCGGCTCCACAGGAGATGATCAACAGATACAATGCAAGCCATAGCCTCTACAACGGGAACAGCTCGGGGACCGATACAAGGATCATGCCGCCCCTCTTTTGCCATCTTTCCTAAAGTGGAGGGAGGTTTAAACGCCACCCTCATTACGATTCTCTCACTTGTGGTTAATCCGCCACGGAGTCCTCCATAATTTTCAGAGGACTTATGGAAAGTAAGGCCTTCTTCTTTTGCAGAAGAAAACCCTTTTCCTATTTCCACTCCGGAAGAAGCGCCAAGGCTCATTAAACCCTGAACCAAGTCCGATTTGAATTTATGAAACACCGGTTGTCCCAAACCCTTAGGTAAACCTTCTATCCAAAGTTCTATAAGAGAACCCAAACTGTTGCCCTCCTGTTTTGCTTTTAGTAAAGATTTAACGACTTGTTCAGATTTTTCCTTATGGGGGAAACAGGCGGAAAATGTTTCCGATAAAATGTTTTTCTGGAAAAGCTCTTCCGCTGTTTTTAAATCTCCATCCTCTAAAAATACATTTCCTATTTGCCGGACAAAAGCCATCACACGAAAAGCCGGACAAAGCTCCTTAAGCAAAGAACGCGCCACACTACCGGCTAACACACGACTTAAGGTTTCTCTTCCGGAAGCTCTCCCTCCTCCCCGATGATCCCAATGCCTGAATTTTTCCCTCCAAAGATCATCCGCATGACCCGCTCTGGGTTTTTCCTTTATAGCTTTATAGTCCTGAGGACGGGCATCTTTATTTCTAACCAGAATGCCTATGGGAGTTCCCAGGGTTTTTCCCTCAAACACACCACTTAAAATTTCCGGTTCATCCGGTTCCTTACGGGAGGAACTCCAAGGCCATCTCCCCGGACGACGGCGATCCAATTCCCTCCTTACATCTTCCAAAGAAAAAGGAACACCGGAAGGGCAACCCTCTATCACAGCGCCCATACCAGCCCCGTGACTTTCCCCAAAACTATGAAACTTAAAAATATGACCAAAAGAGTTAGCGCTCATTGTTTCTCCAGTTTTGAAAAGATCTCCCTTTGCTTTGCGGCCTGTGCCTTAAAAAAAGCCCAACCACTTTCATAGGAAGCCCCTACTTTCATAGCATATTCCTTTCCGGGGGAATCTTCCATATAATTTAAATCCCTCACAACAGAAGGGCGCCATTTTTCAGAAGGCCAAAGGCACCCTTGATTCATTCGGCTGCGGCCCACAGCCCACACCAACACATCCACCTGAGAGGCCGGTTTTGAAGAAAGAGGTGTTCCCCGGCGAGCCGAGTAAAACAAAGCTTTCGGAAGATGCTTTTTAACCGCATTCCGAACACCGCCTCCCCCCCAAACCACGACATTTTTATTTTTATCTTTTTCTAAAAACTTTAAACCCTCCCCATCTGTATTATAACCTCTCCACTTTCCTCTATGATAAATGAGAAGGTTTACACTTTTTAATTTCTGAGCCTCTTTATCCAAAATATCCGCACAGCGAAACGCCTTTTTCTTCAAAGGGGAAGTGACAGCAAAAAAAACAAAGCCCATTTTACGGAAGAGTTCCAGATTTTTTTTTGTCATTTCCTTTTCTTTTAAAGGAATGGATAAAACGGGAATAGACCTTTTCCTGTGAAGAAAAGGCGTGTGCTCTGCCGGAGTGGCGGAAGAATGGACAGGATTCCCTATCACTCCGGCCAAAGCCCGAGCTTTCCCTTGATAATGACAAACCTCAGCAAAAAAGGGTTGATCCAAAACATCACCCCCCCCCTCACGAACAAAATGGAGAGGCATGGGAAAAGCATTCCGGAACCAAGGCCATCTTCCATCAGAGGAACGAGGCAGAAAGGAGCGATTCTTAGGATCTTCCCTTTGCCAAACCAAACCATCCCATAGTTCCTGCAAGGTAAAAATTTCCACAGCCAATTTAAGGTGATAATTTGTGTAAGCGGAAAAGTTCCGTAGAACGGTTTGTAATTTCCTCTGATCTCTATGATGAAGAGATAAAACAGAAGCTCCTTTAGGAGGCTCGCCCAAGCTTAAATCCCAACTCCAATTAAGTTTGTTCTTTACCTTCCGAAAACTTTGTTTCTTTTGAGAACTGAATAGTATTTTTTTTTCAGGTACGAGGGATTGTATTCTTTTTATAAAGTCAAAACTCGCTGTTTCATCGTGAATCTCAAAAAATCGTGTTCCCCAATACAATCGTTTTGTCAAAAAATCCTTCCAAAGATGAAGATTCTTTGGCATTGCCTTAGGATTTAATCTCAAGATAAAAAAGGGTCGGGGATTTTTCTTAACTCCCAGAAAAATTCTATCAGAAAGCTGAACTTTCTTAAAATGCTCCATGCGGAAAAAGGTTTCATCCGCCTGTTTCAAATAATAAGCCTCTCTTTTTTGATAAAGATTTAGGTATTCCCTAAACGGAGATTTTTCTTTTTCAATCAATCGTGGACGATTCAAAAAAATCCGCCCGTCAGAATCGGTTATACGCCCTAAATAAATCACTTTCATATTTTTTGTTTTCTTAAAAACAAATCCCGCACCAACTGCAATAAAAACTTTTTTACCGGAAGAAGAGTTCTGAATGTTTTTTAAAAGTCGGGAGAATACTTTTTGCTCCCACTTTCTAAAACCTTTTTGTCCTTCTGTTTGAAAAATAGAAGAGATGGTTAATCCTGAAACAGCTTCTATTTCCCGATCCAAATCAAAGCAAAGCGCTTTTTCCTTATAAACCTGAGAAATGACATTTAACCAATGACTTTTCCCTGTTCCCCTGTGACCCACTATAACATATATCATTTTATTGCAATTCCACTGAATAAAAGTTATTTCAGCATTATATGATTTATATTATATGCTTCTCCCTGACATACCAAATGAATTTATACCTATCCGGTTTGAATTTTGAGGTTTTCTATTTACAAAAAATCAGCCCTTCCTGAGAGCGTATGAGGTTCAAAAGCGAGTTCGGTTTTATACTGATCGTGTTTGAATTTTCCGGTTTTTATTTAAGAGACATAAGCCCTTTATAACAGACTATAGGGGTCAAAAATGAGTTCGGCTTTGACACAGGTGCGGCTGAAAGTCGCTCTGTGGCAAAACGCATGTTTGAATTTTTGACCCCTATAGGCTGTTATAAAGGGTGTAAGCATTTTTTCTTATGAAGAACCGGAAAGTTTCAAACCGGACCAGTATAAAGGGCTTAAAGGATTTATAAAAAATCTTTTCTTTCAAAGAGAAAGAGTGACAAACTTAAAATACATCCTATCCACAGAAGGAAATAAAGCACAGCCATTGAAAAATCTCCACCGGATATAGTATCTCCGTAAACCACAGCAGTTTTCCAGTTCCCGTACTCCAGATTAGGAAATATATTGATAATGTAGGGAAATATTCCAACAAAAACCCCTGTTCCCTTTTTTGTTAAATACAGGAGAGAATCCAGCCAATGACCAATCACAAAAATTCCAAGACAATAGAAGGGAACAAGAAAGGCTGTTATAAAGTTGAAAAAAAACAAAACAAACGCTAAAAGTAAAATACTCTCAAGAAAAAATCCAAATAAAGCCTGAAACAATGTAAGACTAATGGAAACATCCAAGTAGAAAAAGAAGCTTGTCAAAGTGAGAGACAAAGCGCAGAGAGCTAAAAAAATCAGACTGGTTATCCCGAGAAAACGACCCAGGAAGAACACGGAGGGACGAACCGGACGGGATAAAACAGCCCATATTGTTCTTTGCTCCAGATCACCACTAATAAACACGCTCCCCAGTAAAACGGATAGGGCGGAAAGAGTTATTTGAATACCTGCCAAACCAAAATCAATGGTGATACGCTTTTTTTCATTGATACTCAGTTGACCGAGAAATAAACTGAAAACCAAAATAACAAAACAAAAAAATAAAAGTCCCGGAAGAAATTTCTTTCTTAATCCTTCCTTAATTGTATTTTGTACGATAATAATCAGTCTGGCCATTGACCTGCCTTTTTTATGCAAATGTTTTTATTGTTGCACTAAGTCCCCATAAACAGTTTCCGGATTTTTTAATTGAAGGTTGACAGACAAAATTACACATCCTTTTTTCAGCAATTGCTCCACTTCCTTTTGACATTGAGACAGATCCGAAACAACAAGCGTTTTTTTGACTCCCTGATCTAAAAATACAATGATGCGATTTCCTTTAACCCGATCCACAAATTCTGACAAGCCTCCTTCAAAAATAATTTCTCCTTCTTTAATAACCACCAACCGATCACAAAGTCGTTCCACATCCTGAAAAATATGACTGCTAAAACAGACAGTCACCCCTGTTTCCCTGTGAATCTTTTCTATCCAACCCATCACAGTCTGGCGGCTTTCCGGATCCAACCCGGCGAAGGGCTCATCCAAAATTAAAAGAGCCGGTTCTGAAATTAAGGCCTGAATAATCCCCACTTTTTGTATCATCCCCTTTGAGAAAGTCCTCAGCTTTCCATGACGATACTCATACATATTAAATTCTTTCAGAAGCCTGTGCACCCGTTCTTTAAGAGAAGATGAACGGGAAGGATAAGAGAGCGTTCCAAAAAAAAGCAATAACTCCTCCGCTGTTAAATCCTCACAAAAGCGGGGATGCTCCGGTAAAAACCCCATGGAAGATTTTATTTCAGCGGAAAGTTCTGTTTTTCCAAAAACTTTGATTTCTCCCTGATCTTTCTTAATCAAATTAAAAAGGCATTTGAAAGTTGTGGTTTTTCCGGAACCATTAGCGCCGAGAAAGCCTGTGAGAGAACCTTCGGGAACGGAAAACCGCACTCCTTTTAAAATCTTTTTTGGAACAGACCAAAAACCAACCGGAAAACTCTTATGGAGGTCCACTACTTCCAAAGCGGATTTGATCATCTTTTTTCCCTCAAATGACAAACGGAAATATCTTTTTTCCCTCTTTCCTTTAAAGCCAATACAAAGGCCTGAATAGCATGGCTTTCCGTCAGGCAGGGAATACTGTAATCCATACAGCTTCTGCGAATACCAAAACTGGCATTAATGGATCGCCGACCGGAAGTGGTATTTAAAACCAAAACAATCTTTCCGGAAGTGATCCGATCCACACAATGAGGACGACCTTCATGCACTTTCCTCACACTGTCACACTTAATCCCTTCGGATTTCAGCCATCGGGCTGTGCCTCCCGTGGCTGAAAGGGTGTATCCCAAACCAATCAAATCCTGAACAGCCGAAAGCAAAAGAGGTTTATCCTTATCTCTCAAAGATAAAAACACCTCTCCCTTGGCCGGAAGTTTAAAGTCACTGGATATCAACGCCTTCGTTAAAGCGGAAGGATAATCCTCCGCCCGACCCATCACTTCCCCAATGGATTTCATTTCCGGTCCTAAAATAGAGTCGGCCTTCTTAAATTTTTTAAACGGAAAGACAACTCCCTTTACACAAACCAAAGGTAATGTTTTCCAGTTATATTGTTCCGGGGAAACTTCCTCCGCCGGTTTTTTCATCATGGCGCTGACCCCTAAATCCACCAGAGGAATACCAGTCGCTTTACTGATAAAAGGGACACTGCGCGAACTTCTCGGATTAGCTTCCAACATATAAATTTCATCCTCACGAACAGCCAATTGAAGATTTAAAAAACCCAGAACCTGTAATTCCTCCGCCAAAGCCAAGCTGAGCTTTTCTATCCTGTCGCAAACAGCCGGTTTTAATCTTTGAGGAGGAAGCACTCCCATACTGTCACCACTGTGAATTCCAGCCGCCTCAATATGTTCTATCACTCCCCCTATCAGGGACCAATCCGGCCCCCGCACCAAATCCACATCCACTTCAAGAAAACTATCCAAATACTGATCAATTAAACAGGGACGACTTTCCGAAAAATCTCTATACCTCTGAAAATAAGCTCTTAACTCCTCTTCATTTTCAATAAGCGCCATCCGCCTCCCCCCCAGGACATAACTGGGGCGGCATATTAAAGGGTAACCCACTTGTTCAGCAATTTTCAGCGCTGTTTTAAAATTGGAAGCCAAACCATTTACAGGGATTTTAAACCCAAAACGGGAACAGACTTTAACAAACTGTCCACGGTCTTCCGCCAAATCAATTGTTTTAAGGGAAGATCCCGCCAGAACAAATCCCTCATTGGTTAAATCTTCCGCGAGACTGATGGGGGTCTGCCCCCCCAACTGAATTACAAAAGTCGTGGGTTTGAAGAAATGAAGAACCTCCCGCACATACTCCAGCGAGACCGGCTCAAAAAATAACTGATCGGAAATATCATAATCAGTGGAAACTGTTTCCGGATTTGAATTGATCAATCCCACCTCATAACCCATTTTTTTAAACTGCTGTACGCCTCGCGCGCAGTTATAATCAAACTCTATCCCCTGACCGATACGATTAGGCCCGCTTCCTATAATCATAAGACGGGGCTTTAAGGGTTTTTGTTCCTCATTTCCCGCGCTCCAATAAGTGGAGTAATAGTAAGGAGTGTGGGACTGAAATTCCCCGGCACAGGTATCCACCTTATAATAAACAGGGCGAATGTTTTTTTTCTTTCGGTATTTATACACATCCTGCTCTTTTGCCTGAATATGCCTGGCAATTTGTCTGTCGGAAAATCCATAACATTTGGCCCGTCGGATGAGACCTTCATCCCATTTGTTACTTGCTCCCTGAAGATATTTTTCCATTTCCACAATTTGTCCGAACTGTTCCAAAAACCAAGGATCAATACGAGTGAGGGTATGGAGATCCTCAACGGAATATCCCAGCCTTAGAGCGGAAAGAACAAATTGCATTCTCCGGCTGTTCGGATAAGTGAGACCATCCTCTGAGAAAATAACAGAAACATCCTCCTCTCTTTTTTCCAGAGAATGACAGGCCTTTTGAAAAGACTCCTTAAAAGTCCGGCCAATAGCCATCACCTCTCCCACACTTTGCATCTGCGTGCTTAACAAATCCTCCACACCATCATATTTTTCAAAATCAAATCGTGGAATTTTTGTAACCACATAATCCAAAGCAGGCTCATAACAGGAAGGGGTTTTTTGAGTGATGCTGTTTGTGATCTCATCCAGATGAAAACCCACAGCCAGCAAAGCGGATATCTTCGCTATGGGAAAACCGGTGGCTTTACTGGCCAAAGCTGAAGAACGGCTAACACGGGGATTGACTTCAATAACCAAACGCTCCCCTGTTTCAGGATGAACGGCAAACTGAATGTTCGCCCCTCCCGTTTCCAATCCAACTTCCTCAATAATTTTTCGGGCTTCATCTCTCATCTCCTGGTAAGCCCTGTCGGATAAGGTGAGCTGTGGCGCCACGGTAATACTATCCCCTGTGTGCACTCCACAGGGATCTATATTTTCAATGGAGCAAATAATAACAAAAGTCCCCCTGGCATCCCTCATCACCTCCAGCTCAAACTCCTTCCAGCCCAAGAGACTTTTTTCCACCAGCACTTCTGAAGAGGGGCTTTCCGATAAAGCAATGGACAGCCTTCCGCGAAACTCCTCCAAAGAATAGGCCACACCACCACCTGCCCCACCCAATGTGTAATTAGGGCGCAAAATAACAGGGAATCCCATTTTTTGAACCTCGCGCATCCCCGCCTTAAAATTTTTAACTAAAACATTTTCAGCGTACTTACAGCCCAGCCGTGTGAGCATTTGGGAAAATAAATTTCGATCCTCCACCTGACGAATCATATCCGCTGTCGCACCGAGAAGTTGAATGTTAAGATCTTTTAGAACACCTCGATCCGAAAGCTCAATGGACAGATTAAGAGCTGTCTGCCCTCCCAGAGTGGAGATGATGGCACAAGGTTTTTCCTTCTCCAGAACTTTTTTAACATGATCAAATTCAAGAGGCTCAATATACACTTTTGTCGCCGTATCCGGATCCGTCATCAATGTCGCCGGATTGGAATTGATTAACACCACCTCCAAACCCAAACTCATCAGCGCGCGGCAAGCCTGAACTCCGGCATAATCAAATTCACAGGCCTGGCCGATGACAATGGGGCCACTTCCTATAATAGCAATTTTTCTTAAATTCTTTTTAAGAGGCATTTTCTTTTATCTTTTTCATAAATAAATCAAATAAGGCGCCGGATTCCCTCGGACCAGGATGGCTTTCAGGATGAAACTGCACACCTAAAAAATGATTTTTCTTTGAAAACATCCCTGCCACCGTTTGATCGTTTAAGTTCCTGTGAGTCACCGCAACTTCTTTTGGAAGAGTGTTTTCCTGTACGGCATAACCATGATTTTGACTGGCCATATATATTTTTGAACTCAACTGATCCTCAATGGGATGATTTCCCCCTCTGTGCCCAAACTTCAGTTTATAGTTTTTCGCTCCCACCGCCTGAGCTAAAATCTGATGCCCCATACAAATACCAAAAATAAACTTCCAGCCCATTAATTTCTTAACTAACTCACTTCCCTTTTTCACATCAGCCGGATCCCCCGGCCCATTGGAAAGGAGTATCCCATCCGGCTCCCAACGCTTAATATCCTGAATATCACTTTGTGAGGGAAAAATGCGAATATAAGAACATCTTTTTAAAAGCTCTCTTAAAATATTTTTTTTATACCCAAAATCAATGAGCGCCACCTTGGGTCCTGTTTCCTTTTCACCTTTAAAATCCTGCATCACTTTGACGGAAACAGCCGCTGTCCAATCCTTTGGTTTTTTCTTCCCCTTACGAATTAAATCCAGGGCCAAGGATTTACTGTTGCCCGATCGGGGAACAATGGCTCCCCAAACCACCCCTTTATCCCTTAAACGAAGGACTAACCGCCGTGTATCCACACGGGTTAAGAGAGGAACCTGATTTCTCTCCAACCTTTCCCTCCAGCTTTTTTCCAACCTTGGCGATTGCATTTCCAGACAGACAAATCCTTTAATCCACATCCTATCCGATTCCCACACTTCATCACTGACACCATAGTTGCCCTGCTGAGGAGCCGTCATCACTAAAATCTGGGAAAAGTAAGAGGGATCGGTGGCAATTTCCTCGTAGCCGCTATGGGAGGTATTAAATACCACTTCCCCCGCGCGAGGTTCTCCGCCTCCCCATTCTCCGGGGAACATTTCCCCTGTTTCCAAAATTAAAATTCCCGGCGCCATAGACTCATCCAATTTGATGTTTTCTGTTAAAGTAAAAATGGAGGTTATTCTGTTTTCCGGGATTTAAATTTTTCCTTTTCATGTCCCTTTTGCACTCCATCAATAACCGATCCGATTAAGGCCCCTCCGGGAATCGCTATAGCAAACAGAAAAGTAAACTCTTCTGATATATTCTTACCTGAAACCCAATCAATAACACCTTTAACCAAACAGGCCAGCACGGCAATAACAGTCAGCCGTACAGCCCATGACTTTCCTTTCCAAAGTACAATTTGCCCCTGCTTTTTCCGGCTCTTATCTGTCATATTCTGATTTTTTAAATTTACTTTTTGCCGTCCGCAGGAAGCTTATCCTCTTTCAATTCCAGATTTAAAACCCGAGTTAAAATAGCCGCTCTGATAAAAGGCGCGTTTTTTACCTGAGTAATGATATGGCATCGGGAATCATCAAAGACAGTAGGGCTGATTTCCACTCCACAAATATAAGGACCCGGGTGAATGAGAACACCGTCCTTATGAAACATTTTCAGATGCTCCTGACCCACGAGATAATAATCCCGATAGGACGCTATGGAAAGCCCCACACTGTCATCATGACGCTCTGTCTGAATTCTGAGACACATAATAACCGAAGCCCAGCGTATTCCTTCATTTAAATTCTTGAAGCAATGAACCCCCTGCCAGAAATCATCCTGAGGCTGAAGAGCGGAGGGTGAACAAAGAGCCACTTCAGCCCCTAACTTCCTAAGTAATTTTAAATTGGAATTACTGACACGGGAATGAAGAACATCCCCCACAATAAGCACTTTTTCCCCCTTCACTTTCCCCCTCACCTGTTGAATCGTCCAGGCATCAATCAAGGCCTGAGTGGGATGTTCATAGGAGCCAAAACCGGCATTGATAATGGGTGTTCCGCAATCCGACTGAAATTTCCTTCCTTTATAACGCAAGACAATAGCAGAGGCCCCCAAAGCGTCTAAAGCCGTCATTGTGGCTTCCAAACTCTCCCCTTTTGCCAAACTGGAATTTTTTAAATCGGAAAAATTAACCACATTTACACCCAAGCGATGACAGGCTATTTCAAAACTGGTGCGGGTGCGGGTGCTGGCCTCGGCAAAAACCAAAAAAACCGTATGGTTGCGGCTGTGCTTAAAATCCACAACATTTTCAAGGGAAATTTTATTTTGTGCCGCGGTTTTAAAAAATCCGGCCCAATGAAAAATATACTGAATATCCTCTTCCGTCAGATCGTTGATGCTAATAAGAGAAGAACCTTTTAAAGACATTCCAAAAGATTATACCTGTAAAGGTTTAAACCCGTCAAATAGAAACTCTAGCTATTGTATTTGAATTTTGCGGTTTTTCAGATGAAA
>JAPOOY010000201.1 GCA_026713205.1 Bdellovibrionales bacterium | reverse complement strand
TGGCCTACATCTTTTCCTCTATGGGCAAAGCATTTTAAAATTAAAATATCCTCTTTTCCAATGGTTTTTGCTATAATTTTTTTACCTTTAAAAATAATGTTCAAACGCTTTTCATAGTCATTTGGTAAATAATGGGCAAATGAGGAGACCCACATATTCATCCAATTCGGAGCCAGGTTTAATTTTTTAGCTGTTTTTTTTATATATTTGTCCACCTCATTTAATTCCGCTTTTCTAATAATGACATCCACATCTATAGTCCCCAGAGGAAATTTGTAGGAATACATCATGGCGCTGCCACCAGTGATAATTATTTCAAAGGCTTTATCAGCTATTGTATCCAAAGCCTGAATCGCTTTTAAAACATCTTTTTTATTCAACTCTTTTTTCATATCTCTATATTACGACATTTAATAAGATATCGCAATAAGATATTTGATCAGTCCTATTTGAGTTTTATCCCTACTGGTTTTAATGGATTGAGAATTATTCTGATCCAGTTTGAGATTTAAAACTTTTCGGATTATATTGGCTTATATGGCTCCCTCTACAACTCCTCTTACACTGGATACACCCATCCAATATATCAAAGGGGTTGGCCCCAAGCTGGCGGCAGTTTTTAAAACTCGCGATCTGCATACGGTGAGGGATTTTATTCATTGGCTGCCACGAACCTGGCAGGACAACCGGCATGTTCGTCGTTTTGCTGATATTGTCCCGGGCCGTTCCGTTGTTGTTTTAGCTGAAATTGTCAGTAAAAGAACTATTCCTTTGCGAAGAAGGAATTCAAAGTTCTATGAAGTGACTCTCAGTGATGGTTCAGAATTTGTTTTCTGTAAATTTTTTAAAGCGCCTTATAAAGGATGGTTTAATTCTCTTATTGTGGGAAAAACCGTGGAAGTTCGGGGAACGGCTTCTTTCTATAGAAATAAACTGGAATTTCATCATCCTCAGATATTTCCATTTGAAGGAGAGCCGCCAGAGGTGGAGGAGAGGTTTCTACTTCCTGTTTATACGGAAACAGAAGGTGTTTCACAAGCTAAGATAAGAAAAATCATGTCTTTTTTATTAGAGGCCCTTACTCCT
The DNA here is from genome assembly GCA_026713205.1 of Bdellovibrionales bacterium. Lineage (GTDB taxonomy): Bacteria > Bdellovibrionota > Bdellovibrionia > Bdellovibrionales > UBA1609 > JACOND01. The sequence goes on along the minus strand of JAPOOY010000201.1, from coordinate 1,318 downwards.
TTTAAAAAAGATTTGGAATGGCTGCCTCCCTGGCTTCAGGAAAAATATGACCTGGTGGATCGGTTCACGGCTCTTAAGGGAATGCATGAGCCTAAACTTGAGTTTGCAGAGGATTACTTCAATGTCAAAACCTCTTACCAAAAACGGCTCATTTTTGATGAGTTTTTTGAATTACAAATTTATTTGGCTTTAAAGAAAAAGGGTTGGCAGTTGGGAAAAGCTCCTGAAATCCCTTTAATATCTCTTGTGTTAGAGGAGTTGAAAAGCAAGCTTCCCTTTGAAATGACGGAAGCACAAAAAAGAGTTTTAAAGCAAATTTGTGCCGATATAAATTCCAACCGACCTATGCACCGGCTTTTACAGGGAGATGTGGGGTCCGGGAAAACCTTGGTGGCTCTCATGGCCGCTTTAACAGCCGCCAAAGCGGGATTTCAAACAGCCTTTATGGTTCCAACGGAAATTTTGGCGGAACAACACTATAGAAACGGATTTCGTTTATTAGAGCCTTTTGGAGTCAAGGTGGAAAAACTCACCGGAAAAATGAAGGCGAAGGAAAAACGGGTGGTTCTTTCAGCAATAAAATCAGGATTTTGTAATATCTGTATTGGCACTCATGCTCTTATTCAGGAAGAGGTGGAGTTTCATAACCTGGGACTTGTTATTGTGGATGAACAGCATCGTTTTGGTTCTCATCAAAGGTCTGTTTTAAAGTCTAAGGGAAGGCATCCTCATTTTTTAGTGATGACGGCAACTCCCATCCCACGAACTTTGTCTCTGGCTCTTTATGGAGATTTAGAGGTATCTGTTATTGATGAAATGCCTCCCGGCAGAAAGCCTGTTGTCACCCGCAGGACTTTTTACAGCCGAAGATCCCGTGTTTTTGATTTTTTAAAGGAACAGGTGGAAAAGGGGAGGCAGGGTTATGTGGTTTATCCTCTGGTTGAAGAGAGCGAGGCCTTGGATCTACAAAATGCTATGGAACAATATGAAGTCCTTAAAAAAGAGTATCCCGCTATTTGTTGGGGGCTTCTGACGGGCCGTATGAGCGCAATGGAAAAAACGGAAGTGATGGATCAGTTCCGAAAAAATAAAATTCAGGTTTTGGTGGCCACCACGGTGATTGAAGTGGGAGTGGATGTGCCCAATGCCACGATGATGATTGTGGAAAACGGGGAAAGGTTTGGCCTTTCACAGCTTCATCAGTTAAGAGGGCGTGTGGGTCGGGGAGGGGAGAAAAGTTACTGTGTCATTATTTTGGGAAAACAGTTTTCTGCGGAAGCAAGGGAGAGGGCGGAAATTATGGAAAAGACAAGCGATG
>JAPOOY010000170.1 GCA_026713205.1 Bdellovibrionales bacterium | reverse complement strand
AAGTCGCTCTGTGGCAAAACGCATGTTTGAATTTTTGACCCCTATAGGCTGTTATAAAGGGTGTAATCCTTTTTTCTTATGAAGAACCGGAAATTTTCAAACCGGACCAGTATAGTTCTTCTGTTGAAAGAGTTTAGTCCTATGGGAAAGCGCGTCAAAGAAGAGGGGAGGTAAAATTTTCCGCTGTAAATACGATCCTCGTCTTAAAAATACCAAATATGAAAAAGTGACTTCCTTTATTCATGGAAAAAAGTTCTCTTGGTTAACAAAAATTTGACAAATTTTATCCCTTTATATAGAGTGGGAAGTCATTTCAAGGAGGCAACTGATGAACCGAACTGATCTCAATAAATCCCTAATCGATCATTCTTCTTTTGAACCGGGTGGCAGTCAGGCCCGAGGGTATGAATCCGTTATGGAAGAGGAGGACATGATTCATTTAAATGAGATTAAGAATATTCTTGATGTGGAGGAAAACAGGCATCCTGATTTTACTTTGGCTAAAAATAAGGCCCGCTTCCGAAAAAAATTGGTGTGGTATAAATCCAAAAAAGACTGGTTGGATATTGCTCCTCTTCAGAAAATCAGTAAATTATTCAAACAACAGACAAAGGAGTTGGAAACCATCCGCTCCCATAAGATGGATTATGAAATGGAATTGGAAACATCCTCTCTCACCCCCAGCCAGAGAGCTTATAGAAAAGATGAGTTAAAGATGTGCCGCGCCCATGAAAAAATGGCCATTCAACTCATAGCAAAGATGCAGGTTAAGTTTAAGTCCCAATCCAAGTAGGTTATTTTTTCCTGAATTACAGAAAATCCGATGAAATGGATTTGTATTCTGTTGTGGAATAGAAGTTCAGTGGTTTTATTTTATTCATTAAAATTTTAAGTTTTCTTTCCTTTGACCGATAACTCTTTTAAGCGCCTGGTGTTTACGGGGGAGGAAAGAGATTATGCCTGTAAAGATGATACTCATCACAGACAATCCGGCTCATATTCTTAAAGGGAAGGCCATAGCCAAGAAAAACAGGTACGAGTTTCAGTCCTATTCTCCCAAAAAATGGGAAATGATGGAAGAATTGGAAAGTCAGGTGGATGAAGATCGGGAAATCACATCCAAGATCATTCCATTGCCCACAGGGCATACGCCCTTATCCTCATTAAAGAAGATGGAAAGTGATGCCATTGAGAAGGTATTGATCAGCTGCAATGGAAACGCCTCAAAAGCGTCCCGAATTCTCAAAGTGGGGCGGGCCACTTTATACAGGAAGATGGAAAGACTGGGATTGGATATCAACGGCTACCGAACCCTTGAAGAATCCCAGGAGAAACAGGAAAAACCCCTGCGGAAAGTGGGATAAAAACGCATTTCAATCTTATTCTTCTGATTTTATATACCAATCCAATTTGAATTTTAAAATTTTCTTTCAAGGCTAAGACATTCATTAAATTTCAATAGTAAGAGCATAGAGGGCTCTTTTTTATCAAAGTGGCGGTCTATATGGTCGTCAGGTATATCGATCATGTTTGAAATTTTCCGTTTTTTATTTAAGAGACATAAGCCCTTTATAACAGCCTATAGGGGTAAAAAATGAGTTCGGCTTTGACACAGAAGCGACTGCAAGTCGCTCTGTGGCAAAACGCATGTTTGAATTTTT
>JAPOOY010000277.1 GCA_026713205.1 Bdellovibrionales bacterium | reverse complement strand
GTCAATAGTAAAAATTTATTTTCTTAAAAACTCGCTGTGATTTACCGAAATTTAGCGTGAAACTGAGGGAAAAGCCGGGAAAAAGCATGGCGATAAAGAAGTCTCCCAGACTTCTTTATTATTTGATTTTACTGGATTTTTCCAGTTTTGTCCCGTTTTGGGGCAGTTCATTTCGCCGGCCTGATGCATTCATTCCTAATTTATCTTAAGAGAATTTAGTAATAGTGTTATTAGACTTTGAAGATGATATATAGAATCTCATTCTTCTTTGATATTTTTTATTCCACAACCAATGCTATAATTTTCTCAATACATTCTGATATAGTTTTAGGTTTTGCCTTTTCAATGAATCGCGCTCTTCTCACCTTCCAATCCAGGCTTTTAAGATGATCCGTTAAGATGACGCCTTTTATTTTTTGTTCATTTAAAACAACCTCAAAAGGGTAATCTTTCTTGTTTGAGGTGATTGGACAACACAAAGCGAGGTGAGTTTTTTTATTATATTCTTTGGATGAGATAACGAAAGCCGGTCGTTTACCTTTTTGTTCATGCCCTGCTTGTGGAGAAAAGTTCAGCCAGATTAAATCACCTTTATCCGGAATATAAGCCATTTACCAGATCTCTTTTCCGGATTTCATATAGCTATCTTCTGCATGAAGGTTATTTTTGGTAATCTGAGATAACATATCTTTTAACTGAAGAGACTTTTTTTTAGCGAAGATGATAATTTTTTGATTTTTGTACTTTATTTCAATTTCAGAATTGATATTTAAATTCGCTTTTTTCATAATTGTTTTCGGAATACGGATACCTGCTGAATTCCCCCATTTTTGAATTTTTGCGGACATATACGGCCCTCCTCTATAACTGAAAGTAGTATATACAAAGTATAACTATAAGTCCATACTGTTTTTACCGATTCTTATAAATTTTCAGGATTTTAAATGCTGATGGTTTTTTCATTATTTTTTTATCAGAGCCTTAGTATGGCTGAAATCCAGTTCCGGATTAATATAACAGAACAGGAAATTATAAAAAAGACTTTCTTTTTTTTAGAAAAGAGATATAAAGGATTTATGTCGCAGTTACAAATAGGTATTAACGGCCTGGGCCGGATTGGCCGGTTGGTTTGCCGCTTGGGTTTTGACAGCTTGAATATTCAGGCGATCAATGGCCGGTGCTCTCCAAAGACGGCGGCCCATCTCTTAAAATACGACAGCGTTCATGGAACCTGGGATCGGGAAGTCAGCTATCAGGAAAATGCCCTGATTATTGAGGGGCGGGTCATTCCCTATTTTCAGAAAGAAAAGCCGGAGGATATTCCCTGGAAGAAATATGGTGTAGATGTGGTGGCGGAATGCACGGGAGCTTTCAAAAAACAGGAGGACTTACAGAAGCATTTGGCTGCCGGTGCCAAGAAGGTTTTGATATCCGCTCCGGCGGAAGGGGCTGAGTTAACGGTTGTTTTTGGGGTTAATCATTTAATGTATCAGCCGGATAAACATCATTTGGTGAGTTTGGCGTCTTGCACCACAAATTGTCTGGCTCCTGTGGTGAAGGTTTTGCAGAATCACTGGAAAATAAAAAAAGGTTTTATGACCACTGTTCATTCTTATACGAGGGATCAGCGTGTTGTGGATTCCTCCCATAAGGATTTGCGTCGGGCCAGGGCCTGTGGTTTAAACATTGTTCCTACGGGAACCGGAGCGGGGACCGCCATTGGGAAGATTTTTCCGGAGTTAAAGGGGCGTCTTCAGAGCGCCGCTTTAAGAGTGCCTGTGGCTAATGTGAGTTTGGTGGATTTAACGGTGGAAACGGAAAAACCGGCTTCCTCAGAGGAGATCAATCAGGCTTTTCAAGAAATATCCGAGGGGGAATTAAAAAACATTCTCGCCGTGGAGACTGAACCTCTTGTGAGTTCGGATTTTAATGGACGGACGGAAAGCTCCATTGTGGATGCCCTATCCACCCAAGTCTTGGAGGGAAATTTTATGCGAGTTCTTTCCTGGTATGACAATGAAAGCGGTTTTTCAAAAAGAATGATAGATTTTATTCATTTTATGAAGAAGATTTAAGCTTTTCTATTTACACAAAATTAGCCCTCCATTAAAAGAATAGAGAGATCAAAAGTGAGTTCGGCTTTGACGCAATAGCGACTGTAAGTCGCTTTGTGGCAAAACGCATGTTTGAACTTTTGATCTCTCTATTCTTTTAATGGAGGGTGTAATCTTTCTTTCACTTAAAAAATCTTAAATTTCAAGTACGATCAGAGTAAAATTTTTAATTTGAAAATTTTTTATATATTCGTTATAAGAAAGGTTTGTTTGAAATAGAAATTACGAGAGGTACAAAATGCCAAAAGAAAACAAATTTCAGATCTCCGTGATCATGGGAAGCACCTCAGATTTAAAGGTGATGAAACCTGCTGTGGATCTTCTTAAGGAATGGAAGGTGAAAACGGAGGTGCAAATCGTTTCGGCTCACCGGACACCGGATTTTATGAAACAATATGTAAAGGCCGCCCCGTCAAAGGGAATCCAGGTGATCATTGCCGGTGCAGGTGGAGCGGCTCATTTACCCGGTATGGCTGCATCTTTTACTTATCTCCCTGTTATTGGAGTTCCTGTGCCCACTAAATCCATGAAGGGGTTGGATTCACTTCTTTCCATTGTGCAAATGCCAAAGGGGGTGCCCGTGGCCTGCG
>JAPOOY010000275.1 GCA_026713205.1 Bdellovibrionales bacterium | reverse complement strand
GGCTTTTTCCAAAGTGAAGGATTTTGTAAAAGATCTTCAGCCGGATTTACAGTCTCGAGTTAAGCTTTTTCGCGGAAAGGAGGGACTGTTCAAAAAATTTGATATTGAAGCCCAGATTCAAACAGCCGGACAAAAAAAAGTTTACTTAAAAAATGGCGGTTCCATTGTCATTGAAGAATTAGAGGCTTTTTCCGTTATAGATGTGAACTCCGGTCGTTTTATGGGAAAAGGAGAACCGCAGGATGCCATTTTATCCGTTAATTTGTCTGCCGCTCAGGTGATTGCTCAACAGATACGGCTCCGGCATCTGGGAGGCATTATATTAATTGATTTTATTGATATGGAAAGTGAAAAGCATAGGGAGAAATTAGTGTCTTTTTTAGAGAAGGAATTTTCAGAAGACCGCAGCCGTCCCAGGGTGTTTCCCATGGTGGAGTTAGGGCTTGTGCAAATTACACGGAAAAGAGAGCGTCATCCTCTTTCCACTTTTCTTTTGCAGGATTGTCCTTCTTGTAATGGTCAGGGATATATTAAATCCTATTCCGCTGTAGTGGGTGAGATTTTTCAGGCTTTGGAAGAGTTGGCGCAAAAAAGACTTTTTCTGAAAAAGCCCCTTTTTCCCAAGGTTGGATGTCATCCAAAAATAGAGGAACGAATAAAAAAGGAAATAAAGAGTCTGGAGTTTTTAAAGAAAGAATTTCGCATCACTCCTGAGATTATCCCCGATCCTCTGCTTCCTGAGAAATCTTTTACCATTAAACGGGATTGAGATTTTTTGACCCGAATAATTGTTAAAAACCCTTTTTCCTGCTACACTCAGGATCAGTGCGGAATATGGAACAATCTTTGAGGGCCGCGCCCGCTGTAAAGACCATTGAGAATCTCTCTGAAAAGATCCGATTTTTGGGTTTGGAAGTGGATACAGATGTTATCCATACAGCCTATCAATATTCCAAAAAAGCCCATGAAGGTCAAAAACGCCAGAGCGGGGAGCCTTACATTTCACATCCTCTGAGTGTGGCGGAAATACTGGTTAACCTGCAAATGGATCAGGAGAGCATTGTCACCGCTCTTCTTCATGATGTGGTGGAAGACACCCCTGTCACTATTGAGGATATTAAAAAAGAATTTGGCTCCAATGTGAGTTTTCTTGTGGATGGAGTGACAAAAATCTCCAGAATGAATTTTCAAAATCTTCATCATAAACAGAGTGAAAACATCAGGAAAATGATTGTGGCTATGGGGAAGGATGTGCGTGTGATTCTGGTTAAGTTGGCGGACCGGCTGCACAACCTGAGGACGCTGGAGCATCTGACGGGGGAAAAACAGGTCCGCATAGCGGAGGAAACTTTAGAGGTTTATGCTCCTTTAGCTTCCCGTTTAGGGATGAACTCCATTAAAACGGAAATGGAAGATCTGTCCTTCAAGTATTTTAATCCTCAGGCTTCTTCTGCCTTGGAAAAGAAAATGTCAGAAACAGAAGAAGAACGAGGGCAGTACATGGAGGAGGTGATTCATCAACTGGATGAACAATTAAAGAAATTTATGAAAACAAAATATGAGATTCAAGGTCGTTACAAAAATTTTTATTCCATCTATAGAAAAATGACTCTTCAAAATCTCACCTTTGAACAAATTCCCGATATTTTGGGGTTTAGGGTCTGTGTTAATAAAACTCACGAGTGCTATGAGGTTTTAGGTTTGGTTCACTCCTTTTGGAAACCTGTTCCCGGACGATTTAAGGACTTTATCGCTCTTCCAAAAATAAATAATTACCAAAGTTTACATACAACAGTCATTGGACCGCGCGGCCGACAGATTGAAGTGCAAATTAGAACCCTTGATATGCATTTTATGGCGGAGAACGGTATTGCCTCTCATTGGATATACAAGTTGGGAACAGAGGTAAAACGGGCAAATGTTAAAAAAACCCTTGAGAAAGTTAATTGGCTGAAAAGTATGGTTTCCTGGAATCAACAGGTTTCCGATTCCGGGGAGTTTTTGGAAAATGTCAAATTGGATCTTTTTGAATCGGAAATCTATGTTCTCACTCCAACGGGGGAGATTAAAGAATTTCCCAAAGGGGCCACTCCCATAGATTTTGCTTTTTCCATTCACACGGATGTGGGGTCCACAATGCGGGCCGCTCGAGTCAACAGCCGTCAGGTTCCTTTGAAATATAAACTGCAAAGTGGGGATGTGGTGGAAATTACCACTTCAAAAAAACAAAAACCCTCCAAAGATTGGTTAAAATTTTGTGTCACTTCCAGGGCGCGTTCAAAAATCAAACAATTCATTAAAACAGAAGAGCGAAAAAAAGCTTTGGAAATTGGAGGAAAGCTCATGGAAAAAGGATACCAGACCTTTGGTATTTCCGAGAAAGAGCTTTTGTCTCATCCTCTTTATGAAAGGTTTATGAAGGAAAACGGATTGAATAACAAAGAGGATCTGCTGATCAGTTTAGGCTTTGGAAAAATTCTTTTTAAAAATTTGTTTCGTTTCATTATGAAGCCGGAAAAAGACCCCTTGGAAAAGGGGCAGGCGCCTAAAAAAACTTCTTCCAAATCTCTTATCGCCGTGGAGGGCGCGGATCATATTATGGTGCATTTTGCGAAATGCTGTCATCCCGTTTCAGGTGATTCCATTAAGGGGTATATCAGCCGGAAAAAAGGCATTGTTATTCATCGGGCGGAATGTTTTATATTGGGAGCGGTGTCCTCTGAACGATTTGTGGATGTGGCTTGGAAAAGGCAAACTGTTCCTGACAACAATTACTCCGTCACTTTACAGGCTCTCTGTGTGGATGAGCCAGGCACCTTAAATAAACTTTCAGAGGCTTTTACTTTTTTTGGATTGAATATTTATGATATTCGTATTCACCGGCGCCAGGATTTAAAGGCTTTTATTACTTTTTCAACAAAGGTCAAGGATGTGAGTCAGATGAATGCGCTTATTACGAGATTAAGAAAAATTAATGATGTGATTCATGTTTCCAGAGAACTCATGGATCCTCGCAATTAAGACAAAAAGAAACGGATAAAAAATGAAAACCCCGTCAAGTCATTATAGAAAAGACCTGCCTCTGGCAGGGAGAGGTTTTTTGTCTCTTTTTGGGACAGTTTTGTTTTAAAAGAGAGCTTTCCAAGCTATGGATTCTCCTTTATGGTAAAATTTTGACGATCCACTGAACACAGGATAGAATCAAAAAATGCGGAATTGAAGTAAATGAAATATTTTTATCGCAAAAAGAGGACCCAAAAGAAAATGTGGCCTATCGGTGGGTTTTCTATCACTGAATTGATAACAGCTGTTGGCTTGATGGGTCTTTTAACATCCATTGCTGTTCCTTTTTATTTAGAATATAGGCATAGCGCTGTTATAGATAAGATGATGGCGGATTCCAATGCCGTAAAAAGAAAAATATCCCTGTGCTTCAAATATGCGGAGTTACATGATTGTGTGGATCCCAATGATGATAAAAACTGCGATCCTACGGAGCGGTTCAATGCACGGTGGGACGCGTGTTATGCTTCCGGAAATCCGGGGATGGTAAAGTTGGGATTGATACCTTGTACAGGAGCGCAGAGTATTTCCAGCGCCTGCGATACACTCCAGGGTAATTCCAGTTCCAAAGTTATGTGTGTAACATTAAAATGGAAGGAACAACATGGATGTGTACGGTATGATGCCAACAGTAATCAATTTACGGTTTGTGTGGATCCGGAAAAACCCGGAAGCTGTCTTACAACTTGTCAGCCTAAAAAAGGTTATAAATGTGATGGAAGCCTGCAATGTGTTTGCGCTTAATTTATATACAGGAAATGAAAAGAGAGTTTTGACTTAAAGTGAGAGTGTTATTTTACTTTAAACCGGAGAGTGGAGTTTGAAACAAAATTTAAAAAAAGATTCCTATAAGAAAAATATATCCGGCTTCCGGTTTGTAAATACTTCCAATGATAAAGAAGACCATAAAAGTTTAAGTCGGAAGGGTCTTACTATTATGGAATTAATAGTTGTTCTAGGCATTATGTCTGTGTTGGCCAGTATCGGTACTGTTGCTTATCTGTATTTCTTTCAGGTAACTGGAAAATTGAGTGTTCTTCATCAAATTGGAGCACATGCTTTATCACGAATGCAGATCTGCTCAGAGGAATCGGTTCTCAATACAAGCAGCGAAAATCTTTTACCTGTGGATAAAAGTTCACCTCCTGATGGGGATACAACAGATCCTGAAGATTGGAAAGGCTGCAATTCAAAAGCAAGATTAAACCTTACCGATTGTGATGAGTGTGAGGAACCAGAAGTTGCTGCTGATGGCGGCAGTATTTGCATGACAATGAAAAATGATAAATTTTCTCAGTGTGTGGGCTATAGCCCAAAAGGAGGCACTTACCGGTTTCAAGTCACTGTTAGCCGGAAGGTCTGTGTACAGGCGCGAGGACTCACCACCACCGCTTGTGCTGCGGATAGTGATTGTGCTGCGGGAGAAAGGTGTGTGTCAATTTCCGGCAACAATGTGTGTGAAAATCCCTCCGGCCGAAGCGCTGTCTGGCCTTATGTGGATTGTGATGATAATACGGACTGTGAATCCGGTTTTAATTGTTTGGAGAATCTTGGTGAGTGTCAGACAGATGGGACTGATGTGAATTGTGCGTAGATATTATTTTAATAAATCACTTTACATCTTTTTGGGGATGAGAGTGAGGTTTTTTTAGAGTTCAGATTTATGATTCCTTTTTTCTTTTTACGGGTTTTTAAGATTCAAAAGAAGTTCTTTTTTGGACGAAATTTGAAACCCTCAACAAAACGAGTCAATAGAATGAATAACAATTATACTCATTTTTATTGGAAACCTGGAATTACATTAACAGAAGTGCTTGCCGTTTTGGGAATTATAGGCATCCTAACGATTGTTGGCTATCAGGCTTACTTTTATCATTATGATGTAACAAGCAGGATGTCCGCTCTTCAGCAGTTAGGGTCACAAGCTATTCACCGGATGCAAATCTGTGTGGAACAAACTGTGTTAACCACAGGACAAGAAACCTTTGAAGCTGTTCCAGGAACCACTTGGCGTGGCTGTGTTTCCAAAGAACTTTTAAGTCTTCAAAGTTGTACCGATTGTCAAGAGCCCCAACTTAATACTTCCAAAGAAGCTCTTTGTATGGAGATCACACAAGGCCATTTGAAGCAGTGTGTGGCTTATAGAATAAAAGGAATTGATCGCCCTTATAAGGCCACTATCAGTTCAACAACTCATGGAAGTTTTAAAGTTTGCGCCAAGCGTCCTAACACCAGCACTCCCTGGGCTGATGATTCTGTGACTGCTGTTTGGCCTTATAATCATTGCAATTCACATAAGGACTGTTGTGATGCCAACTCGGATAGCGCCTGTGCAGCGGCCGGACGGGAATGCAGGAGTTTCCTTGGGCAGTGTGATTTGACCAGTGGCCGTGGAGGCTGTAACTGATTTTAATTTTTAAAAAAGAATGAATTTATACCAATCCGATTTGAATTTTGAGGTTTTCTCTTACATAAACCGATCGTGTTTGAATTTTTCCTGTTTTTATTTAAGAGACATAGCCCTTTCTTTCGTTTAAAAAAGCTCTCAAAAATTTAAACATTTTTTAGCTTTTTCAGTCCAAAGAAAATTCAGTTGATCCAAAAATCTGTTCCAGTCATTTTGTAAGATGTTTGAAACAATCAGTCCCAAATGCCCCGCCTTAGGAACAGGAGGATGGGAAAATATATTAAATCCCATACCGGCAATTAAGGCTCTTTTCGGTTTTTGATCCAGAACTTCCAATAAAATTCCAGCTGTCTTCTGATTTTTCAAATAAAGATCATTTGGTTTCTTTAATTTCCATTGTGGAGAAGGCCAGATTTTTTGAACCGTGTAAAATAAATTCTCAGCTAATTTTTCATCCAAGCCTGAAACATCATATTCTGTGGGAGCGCCTTCCCAAAGCCAGGCCATCATAAGATCGCTGTCTTCCCAAGTCTTTTGATGCCGCCCTCGCCCTGCTGTTTGTGATCTGGCAATAAAGAGGGAAGGAGAGGCAAAGTCTTTAAAGGCCGCTTCTTTAGCGGAATTGTTAACACTCTCAGTGGAGAGAAAAAACTGATAGGGTATTTTTTTCTTCCTTGCCCAGGTTTCGCTCCAAAGGGGGATAGGACTGTTTTTCAAGGACATTGTATGAGTTATTCTCCTCCGGTTTGAAATTTTCCGGTTCTTCATAAGAAAAAATGCTTACACCCTTTATAACAGACTATAGGGGTCAAAAATTCAAATAGGCGTTTTGCCACAGAGCGACTTTCAGCCGCATCCGTAAAATTTCAAGCACGATCGGTAGAGTTTCAATGGGAACTTTTTTTGCCCTTCAGGTATTGTTTTAAGTATTGAGCTGTATGACTTTTTTTCTTTAGAAGGAAGGAGGACAGGGGGCCTTGAGCTACAATTTGTCCGCCGCTGTTTCCAGCCAGAGGGCCCATGTCAATAATATAGTCCGCTTCTTTAATGACTTCCAGGTTGTGTTCAATCACCACTACACTTCCTCCGCTATCCGTTAGGCGATGTAGAATTTTTAAAAGAAGATCAATTTCTCTAAAATGCAGACCCTTGGTCGGCTCATCAAAAATATAAAGAGTTTTTTTCTGAAGGGAATGGAGTAGTTCACGGGCCAGTTTCAGCCGTTGCCTTTCCCCTCCACTTAAAGAACGGGTGTCCTGACCTAATCGGAGGTAGGATAATCCCACTTCTTTTAGGGTGAAGAAGGCTTTTAAGAGAGGAGCTCGAGTCTTAAAAAAAACAGAGGCTTCATCCACTGTAAGATTTAACACCTCAAAAATATTTTTTCCGTTGTATCTTACATTTAAAATATCCTGTTGAAATTTCTTTCCTTTACATTCTTCACAGATTACCGTTACGGGATCCATGAAAACCATGTCAATTTCCTGTGAGCCGGTTCCTTTACAGGCCGGACATCTTCCGCCTCCCTCCACATTCAGGCTAAAGTGGTAGGGACTTAAATTGTCTTTGCGGGATTGAGGGCTCTCCGCAAAAAGCTGCCGGATAGAATCAAATACTTTTAAGTAAGAAACCGGGGAACTGCGACTGCTTGCCCCCATGTCCGATTGATCCATTAGAATAATATCCTTTAAAAAATTTTCACCGGAGAGGCTGGTGTAAGGCAGAGGACTTGCATTTTCTTTTTTTAGATGAATTTTTAAAGCGGGATACAAAGTGTCCCGAATTAAACTGGATTTTCCAGACCCACTCACACCTGTGACGGCGACAAAACGATTGAGCGGCAATTTCAGATCCACATCTTTTAGGTTATGGCCGGAACAGCCTTTAAGTGTAAGCATAAATTTATGAGAGCCTATATTTGTCCGGCGGGAAGGATTCAATAGCACCTCTTTTCTATTCAGATAAGAAAGGGTGTTAGAGGTTTTTGCATTGGAAAATCGGGCACGGGGGCCGGACCATAAAACTTTCCCCCCTTGGATTCCGGCAGCGGGACCCATTTCTATAATATAGCTTCCATTTTCAATCACTTCCGGATCATGTTCCACAACAACAATAGTGTTTCCTATATCTTTTAAATCCTTGAGGATTTCAATCATTCTTTTTGTATCCTTTGGATGCAATCCCACAGTGGGTTCATCTAAAACATAAAGGACCTGAGAAAGAGCCATACCCAATTGATTGGAAAGGTTTAATCTTTGGAATTCTCCTCCTGAAAGGGTATTGACCGGACGATCCAATGTCAGATAGGAGAGTCCGACAGAGTTAAGATACTTCAGATTTTTTCTTAGACTCTCCAGGGATTCCTCACATTTCTTTTTTTCTACTGAAGGTGGCGGCTTTTCAAAAATTTTTTGAATTTTTTCCAATGTCATTTTCATATAATCGGGAAAGGGTTTGCCTCTAAAATGTACAGAAGAGATCTCTTTCCGGAGACGGGAGCCTTTACATTCCGGACAGGTCCGGGGAGAACGAAAACGGGAGATAAAGATCCGTATATGCATTTTGTATTTGCTGTATTCCAGGCTTCGGAAAAAACCTTCCACACCTTCAAAGGAATGGTTTCCTTTCCAAATAAGCTGCCGCTGAAGAGCCGGGAGATCACACCAGGGCACATAGACATTAATGCGATGCACTCTGCAAAAGTGTCTTAAATCTCTTTGCCATCTGGTTCCGGAGGGTACATCAAAGGGACGAATAGCTCCCTGTATAATGGGTAGTATGGGATTAGGGATAACCTTTTTTTCATCTAAAACCAAAATATAACCATAGCCTTCACAGGTTTGGCAGGCTCCCAAGGGGGAATTGAAACTGAATAAAGCCGCCGTTAAGGGAAAAGGAAATTGAAACTGGCAGACGGGACATTGTTTTTCCGGGGAAAACCATCTCATATCTCCAGAGCTTGTTAATACGGCTAAAGATTTTCCCATGGGAAAACCTTCTAAAAGAGAAGGGAGTTGAAATGTCTGGGATATGGAATCCGTGAGACGGCTTTTTTCCTTTGTCTCAATAATCAGACGGTCCACCAGGATAAAGAATCTTTCTTTTGGCAGGCTTTTTAATTCCGCTATTTGCTGTATCAGGGGGGTTTTTAAATTTTTTTTCGGAAGGCGTAAAATACGGGAAAATCCCTCTTTCCGCAG
>JAPOOY010000273.1 GCA_026713205.1 Bdellovibrionales bacterium | reverse complement strand
AGGCCAAAGGGAGGTCAAAAGTTCAAACATGCGTTTTGCCACAGAGCGACTTACAGTCGCAACTGTGTCAAAGCCGAACTCACTTTTGACCTCCCTTTGGCCTTGAAAGTCATGAGCAAAACCGGAAATCTCAAACACGATCAGTATATATCAATCGGGTTTGAAATTTCATCTATGAAAAATAGACAACGGAAAATAAATGGAATTAAAAACCTTTTGGTTTGAAATCCTTTTTATTTATGATAGAAGCGCTGTCTCCTGTGGCCCGTATTACAAACAGACCCTGTCTCTCCGCAAAAAGAGCCGCTTTTGCATCACTTCTTAAATAGGCCACAGCTCCATACACTTTTTCATTGTTGTATCTGGGAAAACAGTGCTTAAAGATTTTTAAAGTGTCTATAAAATACCTTACATCGTCCGGCTTTAAAGAGGTTTTTACCTCCACGGCAACCGCTTCTGATCCATTGGCGGCCATGATATCAATCTCTCTTCGGTGAAGTTCCCCCTTTCTATCCGTGTAGGAACCCTGGATGCGCAAACCGGTCTCGCTCACATCTATACCACGAGACTGAAGAAGATCAACAAGCTTGCCTTCCACCAGGGACTCTACCAATTTACTCCATTGGCTGTTAAAAAGAGCGTCTGTTTTTCTGAGCTGTTTCTCTGTTTCTTTCATCCATTGTTCTGTTTCTTTCATCCGTTGTTCTGTTTCCTTAAATCGCCGGTCCGCTTCTTCTTTCATCTGTTGTTCTTTTTCTTTTATCTGTTGTTCTGTTTCTTTCATTTTTTGGGTAGTCTCCCTCTGAATTTGAGAGGTTTCCCTTAAAATCTTCCAAATCTCTTCCGGAGTGGCCGGTTTTTGTTGTGAATTTATTGACATAAATATCTCCTTTAGCCCTGTACGGACTTACAGTATAACTCTTATGGAAACTCAAAGCAATTTTTCGTATTGGCTGTTAGACTGTTTTTGTCGGGTTTTTATATCCACTCAATTTGAAAAATCCGCATATCGGATTTTTTATTTATATTCCTCCGGTTTGAAATTTTCCGGTTTCATAAAAAAAAATACTTACATCTTTTATAACAGCCAATTCAGCACTGCGTTTTGCTTTAGTGCGACTTTCAGCTGCACCTGTGTCAAATTCGTGCTCATTTTTGACCCTTATAATCTGTTATAAAGGGCTTATGTCTCTTAAATAAAAACGGAAAAATTCAAACCCGATCGGTATAAGATTTAAATAGTAGATTGCTTGAAATATCCAATAGGTTTTTTTTAGAATTGAAACAATATGAAGTTTCCTGTGATGAAAAAATAGCATTATCTTTACTTCAACAAAAACTATGAAAACTCAAACAGAAGAGTATCCTCATAAAGAAAATTTAAAAAACTTTACGAGTCCACACCTCAGGAGTGTATTGATTGTTAATTTCTATCTTTTGATTGTAGGAAAAATTCTTCGGCCCCTGATCTTTAATCCATGCAACCATTTCTTCCAACGACTGATCCAGAGAGACTTGCGGACAATAGTTTAAAAGCTTCCGAGCCTTGTCTGAATTACATACCGCTTCTTTAACCTCTCCAGGTCGTATTTTTACATAAACCGGTTGAAGCGCTTTGCCCATAATTTTGTTAAGCTTTTCAATCAACTGATTGATGGTAATAACCTCTCTGTCAGGGCCAATATTAATAATCTCACCAACAGTTTTTTTAGAAAAAAGTAAGTCATCAAAAAGACCGAGAACATCTTTTACAGGAGAAAATCCACGGGTTTGCGTGCCGTCTCCATAAACCAAAGGAGCGCGATCCTGAAGCATCTGATTGATAATAATGGATACGGCATTTCGGTGAGGATCATTATATATTTGACGAATCCCAAAAATATTATGAAACACACAAATCACATACTCAAATTTATGAACTTCAGCAAGTGTGCGAATAAGATTTTCCCCCGCCACTTTCGCCAAACCATAGGGAGTCACAGGAGAAGGAGACACATCCTCTGTGAAGGGAGAAGACGCATTCCCATAACGAGACATGGAAGAGCAAAAAACAAACCTTTTGACATCATTTTCAATAGCCGCGCTTAGCAATGAAGCTGTGATGGTATAAATATGATCCGTTATCTGATAGGGTGAAAATAAACTTAAATTATCATAAGGCAAAGCCGCTGCATGAAAGATAACATCCGCATCCTGCGTGTATTTCCTGTTCTTCTCCAGATCGTGTAAGTCATAATGATAGAATTCAGCCCCTGTTGGCACATTTGTCTTTCTACCGACGGAAAGATTATCGCAACCGGCTACACGATGCCCCTTGGCCAGCGCCCATTCCGCCAAATGACTTCCTAAAAAACCTGCAATTCCCGATATAAAAATAAATTTTTTACGATTCATTACAATAAGCCCTGTATATTAAATGGCTGAAAATCAAAATGCAATAATATATATCAGAAACAATTCTAAAATACTCTCTTTATCTGTTTTGGAGATATGATTTTCTTCCGTTTAAGATTTAAAATGTGAATCTGCTCCGGTATTAGAAATTGAAATTGCTCAGAAGTTAAAGCCTCTGCCTGCTCAAAAGTAAAAGATTGAAGCTGTTTAAGCGTCAATGCCTGTAGTTGTTCCGGGATTAATGCTTTTATTTGCTCTACAGTCAATGCCTGTAGCTGCTTCACAGTCAATACCTGTATTTGCTTCGCAGTCAATGCCTGTAGTTGTTTCACAGTCAACATCTGTACTTGTTCCACAGTCAATGTCTCTACCTGCTCCACAGGCAATGCTTCCCGCAACACTTGCTGTATAGCAGCCACCTGCCTCTCTGGCAAATATTTAATGGATGCCACCCCTCTGGCCGGTGAGTTTTCATTATAGTT
>JAPOOY010000139.1 GCA_026713205.1 Bdellovibrionales bacterium | reverse complement strand
GACCCACTCCGGCGGCGGCGGCGGCCAAAGTCATGATGAAAAAAACCAAAACCGGACCTTCCTCCCAACCATAAATCCGGGCAAAGGACAGGATATTTAAATTCACCCCATTCAGCATCAACTCCAAACTCATTAAAATCACCAGCACATTCCGACGAACCAAAACCCCGAACAGTCCAATAAAAAAAATCAACCCGGACAAAAAAACCGGTAAAAACAAATTTTCAGAAAAGCTAATCATCTTCCCTCTCCAACCGAGTTAAAGCCACCACTCCAACAGCTATTAAAATAAGCAAAACTCCTAAAACCTCAAATGCCAGCACATACTTTGTAAAAAGCAGCCGGGCAATATGCTTGGCAGAAAAAAATCCCAAATCCCCAATGGAAGAACTTCCAAGCAAACCCTCTAAAAGAGTGACGCCCAAAGTAAGTCCCGCCACAAAAGCCACTGACGCCCAACGGAAAGGGGATATTTTCCAAAGCTGTTTTTCCGCTTTCAGATCAAACAACATGAGAACCATAACAAATAAAACAATAACGGCTCCGGCATAAACCACAAGCTGAACCCCCGCGATAAAATGCGCCTCCAATAAAAAGAAAATCCCAGCCAACGCCACTAAGGCGCAGGCAAGATACAAGGCTCCATAAACCGGATTCTTGTGGGTGACCACCCTAAGAGCTGAAAAGATTAAAACGGAACTAAGAAAGTAAAATATCAAACTATCCAAAAAACGAACCTCTTTTGAAAAAATCAAAAATAAAAATCACCACTGCCGTGACGACCGCATTGCCAAAAGCCCAGGGAAGGAGGGTCTTCCATCCTAAGTCCATAAGCTGATCATAACGAAAACGGGGCAAAGTTGCGCGAATCCACATAAACACAAATAAAAATAGAAAGAACTTTACGAGAAAAGTTATAAAAAGCGCAAGAGAGGTTAAAAGCCCCGCCCATTCTCCCATACGAGCTTGAAAAAGCCCATTTAAAGAATCCTCCGTTAAAAAAGGATAAAAAGTGTATCCGCCAAAATAAAAAGTCACCATAAGAGCGGAAGCCACCATAATATGAGCGTATTCCCCAATATAAAATAAAATCAGTTTAATTCCTCCGTACTCCGTGTGATAACCCGCCACCAATTCCCCCTCAGCTTCAGGCAGATCAAAAGGCACGCGATTGCTTTCCGCCAAAAAACTGATAAATAAAAGAAATGCTCCCACCGGCTGATAAAAAATTCCCCAGCCCGGAAGAAAGGGGATGGTTTTTTCCGAGCCAAAGAAGGAAAAGGTCAAAGGTCCGCTTTGAATTTTCACCATTTCCAAAAAATCCAATGTGTTAAAAACCAAGATAAGCCCCACCAAAGCCAGACTTAAGGCTAATTCATAACTGATGGTCTGAGCCGCCGCCCTTAAAGCGCCCAGAAGGGAATACTTATTTCCTGAACTCCACCCTGCAATAAGCAAAGCATAGGCGGAAAGGGAGGAAACCCCTAAAGCAAACACAACTCCCACATTTAAATTGAATCCCTGAAAGTAAAAAGTGTAAGGACCGAAAGCATAACCTAAAAATTCAAAAGAAGGCAGTATCAGGGGATGGGAGAAGGGAATGGCCCCAAAAACCAATGCCGGGGGAATAATGGCTAATAAAGGAGCCAGATAAAAAAGTCCTTTATGAGTGGCCTGACCGGCAAAATCCTCCTTCATCAGGGGTTTAACTAAATCCGCCAGAATTTGCAAAAGTCCTAAGGGACCGGTTCTATTAGGGCCTAACCGGCTTTGCATGAGAGCCAATGTGCGCCGTTCCGCCCACACCAAAAAGGGAACCAAGCTTCCCATGGATAAAAATATGACCAAAATTTTAGTCCCGTTGATCAAAGTTTCCATAGTATCCTGTCCCATAACTCTCTATCCACCAACTTTAAATAGAAGAAGAGGCTCCTCCGTTTTTAAATGAAGCCTTTGTTTCAGAACAGAGGAGTTTTCAACCTCAAGCTTGATGTTTGATGTTTTTGACATAAAATCTCCCTATCCTATGTCCACTTAAGAGCTTTAGATGCGATTTCCCACCACAAACCTAACAGAAAAAAGGCTAAAAAAACGCCCATCACCAAAAGGATATAAAGCCCCTGCCCCTGCGCTAAAAAATCCCTGTAAGCCAAAGCAAAGGGATACATAAAGATAATCTCAATATCAAAAATAATAAATAAAATGGCTGTTCTGTAAAATTTCACCGGAATATGACGGGAGGGAGGAGGATCAGGCGCCAAACCACATTCATAAGAAGAGGCTTTAATATCTGTGGGCCGATCTTTTGGAGCAAATTTTATGGAAATACCAATCAAAAAAGCCGCAAAACCGGCCGCAATAAAAAATAAAAAAAGAATAGGTGCCATATGTGTATATGTACTAAAAATTCCCTGATCTTGGCACTATTAAATTGAATTTCTTTAAATGAAAAAAGAGTCTTTTTATTCCTGTTTACTATCAACAGCTTCAGCGGCGGAAACAGGAGCGGAAACGACTTGTGTTTGTAAATGCTGGATTTGAGAGATAACCCCTTTCAATTCCTCTGTTCCATAAATAAGGTTCTCCAATCGGGCGATTCGATCTTCAATAGAAGCTTCTTCAGAGACCTGACCACTTTGTTCCTGAACAAAAACTACGGTCTTTTCTTCCAGAGTTTCCATCTGATCCGCCGTCAAGCCGTCATTAGATAAAGCTTTCTCCAACTCTTCCATTTGAAAAAGAACTCCTGGAGAATCCCCCTCTCCATGAATAAAAAGAACTAAGTTTTTTAATCGCGTCTCATTGTCAATCTCCTCATTAGAAGATTCTCCCTGTAATTGAAATGGTTTTACTTCCACTGAAACCTCTGGGACTTCTGTGGAGGATGGAGGTGAAGTATTCAATAAATCCCATTTTTCCAATAGAAATTTAACACGGAATAAAAGTCCTTTTGAATCCTCTTCCCCAAAAACAACTGTTTCCAGTTGAACCAGTTGATCTTCCAAAGAAAGAGAGGATTCCTGAAACTGTAATGTCACACCACTTGTATTTCCAGAAACATTGGCATTTTCCTGAATGAGACCCTGCACCCGCTCCTCAAAAGCTCTTAATGCAACTGAGGATTTTTCGCGTTCTTTTTCCAATTGCTTACGCACTTGTTTTAAAACATTATCCCTCCGCTTAATATCCATTTGATAGGCCACTTTTAAAGAGGAAAGGGCCACAGTATAAATTAAATTCTCCAAACGCAGATCCTGATCTTTTTCCGCTTTTTTCGGAGGCGGATCACAATGAAGTGTCAAACAGCTGATAACTAAAATAATGATTATTCTCTTCATGGAAACTCCTCTTTGTTTTTGATACTCAAAAAAACTATCGGCAGATCAACCTTCAAACCTAAGCGATTTTCCAGACTTTCGTCGTAAAGAAAAGCCTTCACTTTTCAGTAAATCAATCAGATAAAGACAACTCATAAAAGCGCTCCGAACCAAAAAGCTTGATTCTATATCCTTTTAATCGGGGAGAAAAAGCGGCGGTATGATAAGCATGAGCCAATGGCACCCACGGAAGCTTTTGCCTGAAAATCCTCTGTGCCCTTTTATATAAAGAAAGACGGCGGGAAAGGGAAACAGGCCACTGAACAGCTTGATGAATGAGCTTATCATAACGAGCTTCGCACCAACCGGATAAATTCGCTCCGGAATCCACCGCCTGACAGGAAAGTAAAGTACCCAGAAAATTTCCCGGGTCAGGAATATCCGCCGTCCAGCCCATTTGAATTAAATCATGCTCCCCCCGAGCGCTTTTTGCAATATAAGCTGGCCAGTCATAAGTTACCAAATCGGCCTGAATCCCCACTTTTTTTAAATCCGCCTGCATAAGTTCTCCCATTTTTTTTCCATTAGGGTTATAGGGCCTGGAAATAGGCATCGTCCAAAGCTTGAGTTTAAATCCTTTTCCATATCCCGCCTCTCTTAAAAGTTTTTTGGATTTTTCAACGGAATAGGACGGACTGGTTATTTTTTCATGCCCCCACAGAGTTGGAGGAACAGGGGAATGAGCCACTTCCGCCATATTTTTATAAATAGCTTTGATATAAAGATCCCGATTTAGAGCATGGGCAATGGCTTTCCTTACCTTTAAATTATTAAAAGGCGGCTTTCGTGTATTTATGGCTAAGTAGGACACATTATAGGTGATTCCGTCCATCACCTGAATATTTTTATGTTTTTTCATAGCGGCTCTATCCGAAGGCTGAGGAAAGGCCATGAGATGACATTCCTCCTTTTTTAATTTTTGAAACCGAACTGTGGGATCAGGAGTAATGGAAAATACAATTTTCTCAAGAGCGGCCGGACCTAAATAGTATCCGTCATTTCGCACATAACGAATTAAACTGTCTTTAATATACTTCTTAAAAATAAAAGGCCCTGTTCCCACGGGTTCAAAATCAATTTTTTCTTTTTTTCCATGTTTTGCCAGCCAATCTCCATACTCCCGAGACAGGATATTGGCAAATTCCATAGCCAAATAAGAAAGAAAAACGACATGCGGAGTTTTTAAAATAAACTGAACTTCATAATCATTTTTTTTTCTGACTTCCAGGAGAAGATCAGGCAAATCCAAGGCCTGAAAAAAACGATAACCCCCGCCATTCACTTTATGAAAGAGATGATTTTTGTTCCTCTGTCGTTCAAAACTCCAAACCACATCATCCGCATTTAGAAAGCGGGTGGGCTTGAAATCTCCCCGTGAATGGAAGGATACATTTTTCCTTAAATAAAAGGTGTAAATCCGGCCATCTTTTGAAATGGTCCATTTTTTCGCCACTCCGGGTTGGAATTTTTTACCCTTAGAACCAAATTCCAATAACCGGCTGTAAACTAAAGAAGTGGCATCAAAAGCGGAACCGCTTAAGGAAAGCTGAGGATTAAAATAGTCGGGGCTGGCCTCTGAACAATAAACAAGAGTTTTTGAAAAAGCCGGACTATAAATAAACAAAAGAATCCATAGCCAACTTATATAGCGCTGGCTATTAAAGGCGGACTTTTTCCTCTGTATTCTCAAGAATCCCCCCAGGACAAATGATTCCCGAGAGTTTTTCACTGATCTAAAAAACAGAACTTTACAGGTTGTCGTTAGACCCTAAAGCCGAATCCAGCTTAGGGACATGATGAGCTTTAACTGTTTTCAGTTTATCCGCTATTACTTTATCAGCAGCCTTTAAACAGAACTTTTTCAACTCCTGATTAATGGCCTCTATGGCTTCCTGGGAAGTTTTTAATCCCTTTTCCTTAAAAAGATCCTTTACTTTTTTTGTAACAACTAATGACATTTTTCCTCCTTTATAATGTTGTTGACATTGAGTTCTTAACGAGAGCCGTCTGGTGTTCCTCCTTGAGGCTTTTTCACTTTTTGTCTTTTTGTCGGCTTAGGACGACGATAAGTCGGGCAATTTTTATCTTTAGCGCAACGCAAGAGAGAGGCATATTTTCCTGTTACATGATCCCCTCGTTTGGCGGCGGTGCAATTTTCCGGTGATACCGCTCCAAAAACCGGAAAAGCTAAAGCCAAACCCATCACAAAAACAATTTTTAGAAAGTTTTTCATAGAACTCAACCTATTATACGACGATTTTTGAATAAAACTATAAAAAAATTGCTTTTTCAGCCTTTTTCTCACAAATTATGGCTCAAAAACCCTTTTTCAGGGCCTTTTGTATAATTTTTTTGATAAATTCCCATTTTTCAGGGACGATCCAGCCGTCCAAATTGAGGATTGAGGCAATCTATAATAAAACGAAAGTCTTCAAAAAAGTAAGTTTGGATTTAAATATAGAAAGGCTGTAGCTGTCTGCATCCTTTTCCTAAAGCCGAGTCTCTCTGCGATCAACCTTGGAAATGCGGCTCCTTTAAAAAAAATGACCACACATCCAATTTATACCAATCGTGTTTGAATTTTTGACCCTTATAGTCTGTTAAAAGGGTGTAAGCGTTTTTTCTTATGAAGAACCGGAAAATTTCAAACTGGAGGAGTATAAATTGAATCCTCATGGAAAATCCCTCCAGCCTGATACACCTTAAATCCTTTCCGCATAAGTTCTTTAACATTAAAAATCCCCCTGCCATCTACGATAAACGGAGTTTTCAATTGAGATTTTATGTCGTCTAATGGAATTTTCTGAAATCCTTTCCAATCTGTTCCAATAATTAAACCATGAGCGGACTTTAAGGCGGAAAGAGGTGTGTTATGAAAAGTAACCTTAACTGATTTTTTGCTTTGGGAAAAATGAAAAAGAGACTTCCATTCCTCTTTGAACAAAGGATCAAAAATCTGGATTTTTGCTCCTGTTTTTAAAAGCTGAAGAGCCAATAAAACAGCGGGAGAAGTTCTTATATCATCTGTATTTGCCTTAAAGCTTAATCCCCAAAAAGCATAGGTTTTATGTGTGAGAGTTTGACTTTGTTTTTTTATCTGTTGAAAAAAATGAGGAACCCTGTTCCGATTTAAGGCTTCCACTTCCTTCAAAAGACCGATAAGATTTTTTTGTCGCTGCCCTTGAAAAATAAGGTGTTTTAAATCCTTTGGCAGACAGGAGCCCCCGAACCCCAAGCCGGGCTGAAGAAAAGGTTTTCCAATACGAGGGTCTGAACCTAAAATATTCTTAAGGTCATTCATATCAACAGAAAACCCTTCCGACACATTAGCAATTAAATTGATAAAACTGATTTTTAAAGCCAAAAAAGAATTGGCGGCAAGCTTGCTGATTTCCGCCGTTTCCGGTGAAGTGAAGATCACAGGGCCGCTGGAAAAACTCTTATAAAGTCGTTCCACTTTTTTGTTAACTTTTTGAGATGGTCCGGCAATAACAATACGATCCGGGTTTTGAATATCGCTAAGCGCCTGACCCTGTCTTAAAAACTCCGGACAGGTAACAATATGAAGAGGGGCTTTTGCCTTATCAGCCAAGGACTGGAGAACACGATTGGTTCCTAAAGGAAAGGTACTTTTTAAAATAAGGAGCTTTTCCTTTTCGGTGTAACGAATAATTTGGCGAATCCAACTTTTTACTCCGGACATATCAAAATCACCATTTATCTTCACCGGAAGGCTCAAGGTGAGAAATATAATTTCAGAGGCAATAATATCCTGAGGCTCTTCCACCCATTTTAAACGGGATTTATTTTTCCGAAAAAGGGCCTTCAATCCAGGCTCATAAAAAGGCACTCTTCCCAATGAAATATCTTTTAGCTTTTTAAAATCCCTATCCGTAAATAATACGGAATGTCCCCTTTCCGCCAGACAGGCTCCTAAGATCAGACCAATCCTTCCCGCGCCAATAATTGAAATGTTCATTATCCTGGGATAATAATCAAAAAAGCGCTTTTAAGGAAGGTTTAATGTTAAAACGGGTAAAGATTATTGTGCTTAAAGCTTTTCCTTTCCGGGAATCCGATCTCATTGTAAAAGGATTGAGTTCCGATGGACTCCAAATGAATTTTATAGCCAAAGGCGCTCTCAAGAGTAAGAAAAGATTTGCCGGAGGAGTGTTGGAGCCTTCCTCCTTTATAGAGGCGGAATACCAACCCTCTTCACAATCCCTGCATCATTTAAGACAAGCCTGGATGTTAGAGGATTTTCATGATCTTCGGAAAGACTATGATCGCCTTCAAATGGCTTTTTATATTCTGAAAACAGCCGGCGCTCTCAGCCTGGAAGGAGAAGAAGGGGACTCCAAAGAACTTTTTTCTTTAGTGGGAAATGCGCTTTTAGAAACTCAAAGAAGCCCTCGGCTGGATACACTGAAGTTATTCTTTCAAATCAAACTTCTATTTCTCCAAGGGGTTTTGCCGCAAAATCTGTCTCGTCAGGAAATTTTAAATAAAACTCTAAAAGATCATCACTCCTTTAATATGAATGAAGAAGAGCAAAAAAAAATCTCAGAACAAGTGGATCAAGCTCTCAACCACTATCTTCATTTATAAATTCCACAAATCGGATTTAAGTTTTGAGGATTTTTATTGGAGGCAAAATAAGCTCATGAAAGGAGGATCATATTCCACTAAATTTAAAAATTTAAGCCGGAGAAATAAACTCTTCTATTTTGGCGGAATTTTTAAAAAGACTCCTTCCACCCAAATAAACAATGAAATCAAGGCTCCTGCGATATCCACTTCATACCACTTAGTTCCAAAATAAGGCTTTTGCAATTGATAATGATGATTATTATGCCACCCTTCCCCCCAAGTCAGTAAAGCCAGCACAAAGTTATTTTTACTTGAATCGCTTGTCT
>JAPOOY010000104.1 GCA_026713205.1 Bdellovibrionales bacterium | reverse complement strand
TCTATTTCCTTAATGGAGGGCTAATTTTTTGTAAATAGAAAATCTCACAATTCAAATCAAAAGAAATCACAATTTCTGTTAATATTCCATTTTTCCAGGATAGCTTTTAATTTCAATGGAATGACCAAAGGGATCTTTAAAAAACATGGTTTTTTGTTCACCTGGAAGGCCCTTAAAACGGATTTGCGGTTTTACAATAAATGAAGTGTTTGCTTTTTCCAGTTTGGTTTTTAATGCTTCAAATTGTTCCGGGGGCACGATGGGGCCGAAATGGGGAATGGGAACAGCCTGACTGTCCACGGAGTTAAAATAAGAGTCGGCATTTGCCTTTTCAACCAAGTGACAGGTGAGCTGATGACCGAAGAAATTAAAATCCACCCATTTAGAGTCGGATCGCCCCTCTTTGGCTCCTATTAAATCACCATAAAATTCCCTGGCTTTTTTTAAACAGCTCACGCCAATAGCCAGATGAAAGGGTGTCGTCATTTTTAGCTCCTTAAAGTATTATATACTCTTTTGGTTTGAATTTTGAAGTTTTTTAAACGGGAAAAATGCTTGCTCCCTTCATGAGAAAATATAGGGGTCATACCGCTTCGGTTTGAATTTTGAGTTTTTTTACAACAGAAATGCTTACACCCTCCATTAAGGAAATAGAGGGGTCAAAAGTTCAAACATGCGTTTTGCCACAGAGCGACTTTTAGTCGCATCTGTGTCAAAGCCGAACTCACTTTTGACCCCTCTATTTCCTTAATGGAGGGCTAATTTTTTGTAAATAGAAAACCTCAAAATTCAAACACGATCGAGTTAAGAGGGTTATGCAGTATGTCAATGAGTTTCTCCCCTGTTATCTGATTGTCTAAATGAGCCGTCCTTTTCTGTCAAACCTAGAGCATATCTTCACTTGACCTTTTGGTTTTCCAGGCTATATTTGATTTTTAATGTTTTTTCGGGAAATTAAAACCTCCTCAGTGGGAATTTTATGGATTTTTTAAAGGACTTTATTTCCATCCTTAATCTGGATAACACCTTTTTTGTTCAATTTGCCGTGGTGGTGGTGTTTTATTTTGTAACCACTCGGTTGTTTTTCAATTCCTACCTGGAGCGTCAGGAGCAAAGGCAATCCCTCACAAAGGGCCGAATGGTTCAAGCGGACAAATTGGAGCAGGAGATAGAAGCTGTTAAAGAACAGTATGCGAAAAAAACCAGAGAGGTTCATCAAAAATTTCAGGTGGTTTTTCAAAAGATCAGGCAGTCTGTTTTAGAGGAGCATAAAAATCAGATGGAAGGTATTGAAACAGAAAATCGGAAACAGTTGGAAAAGGAAAGGGTCGTGCTCCTCCAAAAAAAACAAGAGGCGGAAGAGGCATTTCTTAAAGAGCGTCCCTCTCTTGTGAAGGCTTTGGTGAAAAAACTGGAGGGGAATGTATGAGTCCTCTTTTTTCCAAAAGCTGGATTGTGTTCCTTTTGTTTTTCCCCTCTGTTGTTTGGGCGGCGGGAGACGGCAATCCCTTTATAGGTGTCTTTTTTCAAGCCTTTAATTTTATCTTATTTGTTGTTTTATTGGTGTTCTTTGTAAGAAAACCTCTTCAGTCCTATTATAAAACTCGGAGGGAGAACTTTCTACAGTTTGAAAATATGGCTCGGGAAAAAGAAAAAAAGATTCAGGCGGAGTATGAAGAATGGAAGGAAAAATTAGAGAAGATGGAGGCGCGGGATCAAACGGTTTCGGAAAGAGCGCATCAGGAGGGGGAAAAGTTTCGGGCCAAAAAAACTCAGGAATTACAAGACCTCAAAGAGAGAAAGCAGAGAGAGGCTGAGTTTTTTTTGCGGCTGGAGTCAGAAAAACTCAAAACAGAAATGTTAAAGAAATTTAAATCGGATATTGTAACGGGAGCGGCAGAGGATCTTAAAACCCTTGGGGAGGCTTCTTTGTTTCATAAAAAGCTTCAGGAAAATTTTCTTAAAACATTGGAGAGGAGAGCTTAATGTCCTATGGTCATATTTCTGAAAGGGCGGAGGTGTATGCCCGCACGCTTTTTGAATTAACTCCACAGGAAGAGACACTCAAGCATATTCAAAGGGTTAAGAGGGCTTTAGCTGATTCTCAGGTGGAGGATTTTTTAAACACTCCGCTTATTTCACGGGAACAAAAAAAGGAGATTTTAAAATCTGTTTTAAAGGATGTTCCCGAATTGGAAAGGAATTTTATTTTCCTTTTGGTGGATCGGGGAGTGACGGGATTATTGGGTGAGATTGGAGAGATGTTTCAAAAGCTATTGGATGACAAGCTCTCTCGCATTCATGGGGAGGTGGTTTCCCCTCAACCTCTTTCTCCTGGGGAAAAAACCACTTTGGAAACAGGCTTGGAAAAATATTTGAAGAAAAAAGTGTCTTTGGAAGAGATCATTTCTTCCACACACATTGGCGGACTTTATGTTAAAGTGGGTGACTTTGTATTTAATGATACCCTTGACTTTCATTTAAAAACATTTCAAAACACAGGAGGATAAAAAATTATGCTTAAATCTGATGAAATTCGCAGTTTATTAAAACAGCAAATTCAACAATATGAAAAGACCCTTGAGGTCTCTGAATGGGGAAAGGTGATTTCCGTGGGGGATGGAGTGTGCCGCGCTTACGGCCTTAAAAATGTGATGGCCGGTGAGATGGTGTCTTTTTCCAGTGGGGAAAAGGCTTTGGCTTTGAACTTGGAGCGGGACAGTGTGAGCCTGGTGCTTCTTGGAGAAGATCGGGGAATTCGTGAAGGAGAGGAAGTCCGCCGAACCGGAAATATTTTGCAAATTCCCGTAGGGGAAACTCTCCTGGGCCGGGTGGTGAACACCTTGGGACAACCCCTG
>JAPOOY010000271.1 GCA_026713205.1 Bdellovibrionales bacterium | reverse complement strand
AAAGTGAGTTCGGCTTTGACACAGCAGCGACCGAAGGTTGCTCTGTGGCAAAACGCATGTTTGAACTTTTGACCCCTCTATTCTCTTAAGGAAGGGTGTATTCTTTCTTTCTTATGAAAAACCGGAAATTTTCAAACCTGAGGAGTATAAAATAACTGAAAATTCAAGCCGGATTGGTATAACATAAAACTTATGAGCAAACTTTGGCTGGTAAAAGATCAAAAAGGCCGTATCCAAGGGCCTTATACGGAAGAAGAGATTTGTAACTACATTCATGAGGAGCACTTTAAAGGTTCCGCTCTCATTGCCCTTTATCCCTCCGGAAAATGGAAGTCCATTTCCTCTCACCCGGGTTTCTATAAAGCCATTTTAAAAAGTCTGAATGAACAGCTTCCCCCTCAAAAAGAAAAACTGAAAGAAGAACCCCTGCCGGAAATTGAAGATGAGCCTCCGGAAGAAGATGTCCTGGAACCAACCGTCATTATTCCAAAAGATAAACTTAAACGAAAAAGAAGAAAAATAAAAATCCGATCGTCCCACCATGACTATTCCGATGACTTTGAAGAAAAAGATTTTTTGGATAAAGAAGAAAAGGATCTTCAGGGGATAAGACGGTTTCGTCTGCCACTCATTATTATTGCCGGTTGTGCTCTGGCCGTACTGGTTTTTTTACCGGAGGAAAAAAAAGACAGCTCATCCACACGGCAAGTACGGCTTCTAAGTCCAAAAAAACGGGGACCGCTTTTAAACCCCATGGAAATGAAAAAAGAGTTTAAACAAGCGGCCTTTCATTATAAAAAAGATACTCTTTCCTCCTACTTAAAAGCACAGCGTCAAATTGTTCAAATGTTAGAGAGAACAAAGAGCCACCGGTTGGGATATGCCCAACTGTGTTTGATTCATTTGGAATTATGGCCGTTTGCTTATCAGGACTCCAAAGATCAGGAAGCACGGCGGAAAGTTCAGGATCGTATCAGTCAAATGGATAAAGGGGGGGTTGCCGCCGGCCTTTGCAGTGCTGTTAATGCGTTTATGTCCAGAAAATATGAAAAATCATTGATGATTGTGGAAAGTTCTTTAAATGCTTTGGCTCAGAAACCTGATGAATCTCCTGTTTTTTTATACTATGTAAAAGCTAAAGCGCTGACAGCCCTTCAAAGAGGACAGGAGGCTCAAAATTACTTGCGGGGGATTTATGGTTTTCTACCGAATTGGATTGCCCCTTATATGTTAGAGGCTCGTATTTCCTATGAAGCACAGAATTTTTCAAATGCGGCGAAAGTATATCAAAAAGTTTTATCCCTTTTTCCCCAACATCCCTCTGCCGCATTACATTTGGGAGTGATTGAGTACAACCATTTCAAAAAATTACAGAAAAGCGAAAAACGATTAAAGTCCGTTCTTTCAAATTTAAAAGAACTCTTGGACCCTCGGATTTTAATAGAGGCTTATACAGTTTTAACCCAAATTTCCCTCTCTCAAAATGATAAAGAAGAGGCCTTAAAGTATGCGAAAAAAGCCTATGCCTTAGACCCTGCCAACGCTGTTATCGCTGACATTATTTTTAAACTTTCCGGAACAACTCAAATTAAAAAAGGAAAAATAAAAACCAGACAACTCATATATAAAGGAGATATTTTAGTGGATCAGGGCCAATGTAATGAAGCGCAGGAATATTACAAAAAGGCTTATATAGCAGACAAGAAGAAAAACGCTCTCGCAGCCGTCCGTATGGCTAAATGTTTTTGGAAACAGGGAATGTCAGGAGAAGCCATTCAATGGCTGAAACGGGCCACAGCGGCTGATCCTAAAATGATGGAAGCGTATTTTCTCCTGGCGGATTATTATTCCACACGGTATCTTTTCAATGAAGCCTCTGATGTTTTAAGATCCGCCAGTCAAAAAAATCCAAATAGTTATGAAGTTTTTAAAGGCTATGCTCTCCTGACCTTTCGCCAACAAAATTACAATGTGGCCATAAATTACGCAAAAAAGTCTCTGAGTTTTTACACTTCTGATGTAGAAGTTTATGTTCTGCTCGCTAAGTCTTACAGAGCCTTAAAAGAATTTTCCGAAGCCTATAAATATGCATCCAAAGCTGTTGAAGAGGATGTGAATAGTGTGCCGGGGCAAATCAGTTTTGCCCTGGCTCGGGGATCAGCCTATGGATTTAGTCATGGGGAAAAATATTTTAATGAGCTCATTCAAAATTTTCCGGTTATAATGGAATACCGCCAGGCTTTGGGAGAATATTATTTTGAAGAACAAAAATTTGAACAGGCAAAAAATATTTTCATAAACATCCTTGCCCAAAGCCCAAATTTT
>JAPOOY010000211.1 GCA_026713205.1 Bdellovibrionales bacterium | reverse complement strand
TTCTCCCTGCATAAATAACATGTATCCCACCAAACGATGGACACTGTTTGGAGAGTGTTGATATTTTTGCCCCGCTTTTTGCCGAGCTGTGAGAAGATCGGGTCTTTTTAAAAGGTCCTCTTCCTGAAAGGTGGTAATATGGAATGATTTAAGAACATCCGGTGAAAGCTGTTCTTTTTGCTCTTTTGTGACGATGAGTTCGGAAGGTTGAAGCAATTGAAAAAGCTTTAAAAAATCCGGCCAGCCGTCTGTTTCATAATAAAAACCAATTCCCGTGGAACTGTCCAGAAAACTGACAAATCTTCCTTCAAAGGCCGCCATGTAGTTTGCGTTGAGTTGATCCAGGGTTTCCGGATCATAGACCATCCCCGGGCTGAGTATCTTTGTGACCGCTCTTTTAACCAGTCCTTTTCCCGCCGGCTCCATTTGATCACATATAGCCACGCTCAATCCTGCGGAAAGCAGTTTGGCAACAGGGCCCGCAATGCTGTGGTGGGGGACGCCGCACATTTTTGTGCTGTCCTTTGCCTTTTTATTTCTGGCTGTCAGGGCGATATTTAATAGAGGTGCGGCCTTTTCCGCATCCTCAGCGAACATTTCAAAAAAATCCCCCATTCTAAAGAGAAGAATCTTGTCCCTGTGCTGGGATTTAATGCTCCAGTATTGTTCCATAAGAGGGGTTTTCTTTTGCATTAGGGCCTCTTTTTAACAGATTTTACAGTCATTTTCACTAATAAAATCAACCTTGAAGAGCCTATTAAAGTGTTTTCATCGGAAGTTTTTGTTATATTAGGAGGGTGTTTAATTTTGGCTTTTTGGAATTGATGACTTTGGCTGTGATTGGCTTGATTGTTCTTGGGCCTGAACAGTTTCCAAAAGTGGCTCGTGGTGTATTAAAGGTTATCAATGAACTGAAACGGGCTTTTTCAGAAGCTAAAATGGATTTTGATGATATTAAAGTGGAAACAGAGGAACTGTTAAAAAAAGCGGAAGCGGAATTTTCATCCACCACACAGCCCTTCAAAGATTTGAAACAAAATCTTTCCGATCAAATCAAGGAGCAAACTGAGGATTCCGGAAAACAGGAGAATCTTTCCTCTGTAAACCAGAAAGAGGGTTCAAAAAAAGGGGAAAAACATGAGTGATAAAGGGGAGTTTTCTTTATCTGAAAATTTAAGCGAGTTAAGAACTCGTTTGATTAAAATCCTCCTGGCCGTGTTTGCCGGTTGTTTACTCTGTTGGTTTTTTGGTTCATGGATTTTAGATGTAATAAGAAGGCCTATTGCTCCCTTTTTAACCAGTACCGAGGGGCAGTTAATAGTTCTTAGTCCTTTGGAAAAATTTCTTTCTTATTTAAAAGTTTGTCTTTTCGCCGGTGTTTTTGTCACCTGCCCCTATTGGTTATTTCAAATATGGAAGTTTATAGCTCCAGGACTTTATGAAGACGAAAAATATTGGGGGCGCATTTTTATAGGAGCTGGGTCTGTTTTGTTTTTTTGCGGTGGGGCTTTTGTTTATTTTGTGGTTTATCCTTTGGCTTTTCAGTTTCTGATCAATTTCGGTGGTGATGAGCTTCCCTTTATTTCCCTTAAAGAGTATTTGTCTTTTTTTATACGAACTTCTCTGGTTTTTGCCTTTGTTTTTGAAATACCTCTCTTGCTGTCTTTATTAATTAAGATGAACATTTTAACTGTGGAACAACTCAGAGCCAGTCGGAGATATGCCATTGTTTTAATTGCCGTTCTCTCCGCTCTTATTACGCCGCCGGATATTGTCAGTATGCTTTTGATGATGGCCCCCTTGTATTTACTCTTTGAATTATCAATCCTTATCGGAAAAAGAATTTAATTCTATACTGGTCCGGTTTGAGATTTGCGGTTTTTCAGGTGAAATAAGGATTACATCCTCCATTAAGAGAAGAGAGGGGGCAAAAGTTCAAACATGCGTTTTGCTTTAGCGCGACCTTTGGTCGCATCTGTGTCAAAGCCGAACTCACTTTTGACCCCTCTCTTCTCTTAATGGAGGG
>JAPOOY010000269.1 GCA_026713205.1 Bdellovibrionales bacterium | reverse complement strand
GTGGAGAGTTGGGTCACTCTTTTGGAAAATTTGTATATGGTTTTTAGAATTTCACCTTACGGAGCACAGAAAATCCGAGCGGTTAAAAAAGAGAAAAAACTTTATTTCTTTGATTGGTCTGCTCTTTCTGATAGGGGTGTAAAATTTGAAAATCTGGTGGCTTGTAACTTATTGAAATATTGTCATTATCATGAGGATGTAAAGGGAGATGATATGGAGTTAAGGTTTATCAGAGATACAGATAAGAGAGAGGTGGACTTTGTGGTTCTTAAGAATAAAAAACCCTTATTCGGTGTAGAGTGTAAAACAGGAGATACGCATTTGTCTCAGGCTCTTAAGTATTTTAAACAGAGAACCCCTGTTCCCCTTTGGTTTCAGGTTCATACAGGCTCCAAAGATTATGGAGATGAAAAGAAATCCGGTCGTGTTCTCCCTTTTACGACTTTCTGTGCAGAATATTTAAGAATCTAAACCCGGAAATTTCCAGTGTATTTAGGAAATAGAGTCTCATTTTATGGTTATGTTCATTGAACCCTACCCTATATTTTTACGAAAAATATAGGGTATGATCAATATTTCGCTGTTTGATGGCCGGAGAATAGAGTAAATAGGCGGTCCGTTTCTAAAAAACCTGAGAAATGGAGGTGGGGATAGTAAAAAAACCTTTAGAAGAGATAGGAAACAAAATGTCTTGAACATTTTTTGCTTTAATAAACAATCTTAGAACTCGTATTTGGATAATCCCTCTAAAATTTCGGCATACGAATTTTTCGGATTTTTGATGAGAAAAGAGCCCTCTCAAGGACTCTTTTACCAGAGTCTGAATTGCTTTAAAAAGAGAGGAAAGCTATACTGAAAGACAACTGTGGCTTTCTCAAAAAAGGAGTCTTTATGAAAACAAATACAGAACAAAAACCAGTCACAGCGGAAGAGGTTTGGCAACTTTTTCGGGAAAGTGACAGAAGAAGGGAAAAAGCAGCTCAGGAAAGTGACAGAAGAAGAGAAAAAGCAGCTCAGGAAAGAAAAAAAGCAGACGAAAGGAGAGAAAAAGAAAGAGAGAAAGCAGCTAAGGAAAGAGAAAAAGCCAACAAAGAGTTGGATAAGCGGTTTAATAAGCTATACGCCCTGTTTAACAGCCAGTGGAGCAAACTTGTAGAGGCCTTAGTGGAAGGAAAGCTTGTGGAGTTGCTTCAGGCCCGCGGTGTGGATGTGAATGAAACCTACACACGCCTGCAAAGGTCCTACACAGATGAAAAGGGGGAACTCCAACAAAGGGAGATTGATATTATTGCCGCTAATGGAAAGGAAGTGGTGGCTGTGGAGGTTAAAACCACCTTAAAGCCTGATGATGTGAAGCATTTCATGAACACCTTAAAAATCTTCAAACGAGTATTTTCCCGATATAAAAACGAAACTATTTATGGAGCTGTGGCCTACTTAAAGAGTGAAGCGGAAGCTGTCATCTTTGCGGAACGGCAGGGCTTGTTTGTGATTCGTGCGGCAGGGGACAGCGCTTCTATCATTAACAAGCCGAATTTCAAGCCAAAGGTTTTTTAAGTTTGGAAATCACTTTATTTATAAATCTCCTCCTCAAAAAATTCTGTGACTTTTTCAATTCTTTTTT
>JAPOOY010000107.1 GCA_026713205.1 Bdellovibrionales bacterium | reverse complement strand
TGGCGCTAAAAGAAGAGAAGAGAGTAAAAAATCTTATTGTCGTTTGTCTGGAGTCACAGACAAGAACAGTGGATAAAAATATTCAAATTCTTCCCTGGAAAATTTTTCTTAAAAGACTCTGGAAAGAAAATTTACTGCCATAAACGGGCAAAACACGCAAAGCATCGTATACACTTTAATCCAGACGATTATAAAATAAGGTATTTTTTTTCGTTTATTTCTTATATATTTTAATTGTGAAGTTTCTTTTAATAGGATTGATTTTTATACATTTTGCCGAAGCCGGGGACTTGCCAGCTAAAAATTTCTGGTTGTGTCTTCAAAAACGCGCCACAGGTTTTGCCGTTCGCACACTTCGTTTGCATCATTTTCCGGAAGAAGATCGTTATATGATGATTTATACCAGACAGGGGCAGGACCAAGTTAAATGTCAGGGAACACGACGCAGTGTCTGTGAGAAAGCGTTAAATAAAATAAAAGCTGATTTAGAAAAAAATCTGTGGGAATGTAAGTCTTTTCAAAATGTTAGAGTCTTTTATCCTCATTATACCGATATAAAGTATTGATATGACATTTCCAACAGATACTTTTCAGATAACTTTAGTTCAGATGAATTCTACGGATTCTGTAGGAGACAATTTTCAAAAAATAAAAACTCTTCTATCTGAGAAGAGCGACGCTTTGCCTTCCCGGTTAATTGTATTTCCGGAAAACAGTTTGTTTATGAAGATAAAAAAATCAAGTGAAACACCAAATTTGGATTTAACAAACACTGTTTTTTCACAATTGCGGGAATTGTGCGCGCATTATAACACCAATATGCTTCTTACGGCCCCCATTCAGGAGGGAGGAAAAGCTTTTAACGCCACGGTATTTGTCTCTCCCGATTCTTCACCGGAAATTCTCTATAGAAAAATACATTTGTTTGACACTTCTCTTGAGGGTCACCAAACCTATAAAGAATCCCGACAGTTTTCATCAGGTAAGTCCCCTTTTGTTTGGCATTTTAAGGGCTGGAAATTTGGGTTAAGCATTTGTTATGATTTGCGATTTGCCGAATTGTACAGTTTTTATGCTAAAGAGGAGGTGGATATTCTCTTAATTCCCTCCGCCTTTTTAAGAACCACCGGTAAAAAACATTGGCACACTCTTTTAAAAGCCAGAGCCATAGAGGGTCAGTGCTATGTCATGGCTCCCGCTCAGTCAGGACGGCATCAGAGCATAGAAAGTCAGGAGGAGGAACGGTGGACTTATGGGCATAGTCTGGCTATTTCCCCGGGGGGAGAAATTCTTTTGGATATGAAAGAAAAAGCGCCGGCTCTACAAACTCTGTGTTTGAAAAAGGCGGAATTAAAAGCAATACGAAAACAGATTCCTATGGCTCAACATCGCCGGTTAAAGTTTTCTTTGGCGTCCTCTTAAATTTATACTCTTCCGGTTTGAATTTTTCGGTTTTCCATTTATATAAAGTTAGCCCTCCATTAAGAAGATAGGGGGGTCAAAAGTTCAGACATGCGTTTTGCCACAGAGCAACCTCCGGTCGCATCTGTGTCAAAGCCGAACTCACTTTTGACCCCCCTATCTTCTTAATGGAGG
>JAPOOY010000267.1 GCA_026713205.1 Bdellovibrionales bacterium | reverse complement strand
TTCGGACATTCCCCCTATGCCGCCATAGAGGGTAAGCTATCACAGACTGTTCAAACCGGTCGGATTATCTTCGGGTATCTATTTCTGGTTTCTTCCTACTCCTATTTTATGTCTGTGGCTCAGGCTTTAGGACGATTTTTTCTTCCCGCCCTGGCGCCGGCTTTATTTAATATCTCTTTGATTATCTTTTCCTTTTTGCCTCAGAACTGGTGGCCCTTTCCCGCTGTATCCTTGGCCTGGGCAGCCCTTGTGGGAGGTGTCCTGCAAGTGATTCTGGTTTTAATTGTTATTTATAGAATGGGTTTTTGGCCCCATTTTTCTCTTCAAGCGAAAAAATTGCCTGTTCGCTCTGTTTTTAACCGTTTTATTCCGGCGGCTTTGGGGCTTTCCGGTTTGTCTCTTATTGGGTTGATCAATGTGTATTTTGCCGGATGGCTGGAAGAGGGAAGCCATACTTATATTTACTATGGGGATCGATTGCTGGAGCTGCCTCGTTCTTTGATTGCCGTGAGTTTGGGCTCTGCTTTGGTGCCGGCTCTTTCCAGGCTGAAAGCTGAAAAACGGGAAGAGGAGTTTTTAAAGACAACAGGCTATTATTTGGATTTTTTAATTTTTTTAACTCTTCCCTGTGCTGTTGTTTTGGCTCTTCTGGCCCAACCTGTTGTGGAACTTTTATTTCAGAGGGGACAATTTGATGAAATAGCTGTGGCTCATACAGCTTCTGTGATTCAGGTTTATTCTTTGGTGTTAATTTTTTCTTCCGGCGGACGGGCTCTTTCTTCCGGTTTTTTTGCGGCAGACAAAAATTGGCATTGCGCCTTTGGAAATGGGATTTATGTTTTATTTCATGGATTTCTCGCCTGGTATTTAACAACCCGTTATGGTTTATCAGGTCTTATTTGGGCAACGGCTTTATCTTCTTTATTTTATTTTTGTTTTCTGCTTTTCTTGTCGTCTCGTTATGTAGGCAGGCTTCCTTTAAGATTATCTGTTATTCGCTTTGTTAAAAATCTTCCGGGTTTGACCTTGTTGGCTCTTGTGCTTTTGTGTTATCAGCCTCTTCTTGCTTTCACTCAAAATGCTCTTCCTCTGTTTTGGTCACGGTTATTGATTTTGACTCTTCTTTTTTCTGTTGGCGGGGGCTTGTATTTATTGATGGGAATTTTTGTTAAGCAGGAAATGGCCCGTGAGTTTATCCAATTGTTTTCCCTTCGTTTTCAGGGAAAATCAGAGACTCGCTGATTATATCAATCCGGTTTGAAATTTCCCGGTTTTTCACTTATATGTAATTGGCCCTCCATTAAGAGAAGAGAGGGGTGCAAAAGTGAGTTCGGCTTTGACACAGTAGCGGCTGAAAGTCGCTCTGTGGCAAAACGCATGTTTGAATTTTTGACCCCTATAGGCTGTTATAAAGGGTGTAAGTATTTTTACTTATGAAGAATCGGAAATGCTCAAACCGGAGGAGTATAAGTCATAAAAATCGGTAAAATTTACAGGGTTTCCATTTTATTTCTGAAAAAACTTGTACTGTTTATCTTCTATTATTAAATACCAGGGGGGAATATAATCAGAAAAATCCTCTTGTTAGTTTTTTTCTTATGCCATTCTGAGAGATATGGAAATTATTTTGGAAAAGATTGAGTGTTCGTTTAAATCGTGAAAAAGGGTTGATTACAAGGGGCGTTTTGGATTTAAAAAACAAAATTTTTAAGAGGAATTATCCTTTTTATGGAATGGTATTTTTATCCAAAGTGGGATGTATCATTTTTCTTACGGTGGTGACATTAAACTGTTTTGCAGAAAAAACTGAAGGAAAACTTTCCATAAGGGAAAAGAGACAGGAAGTGCGCAACAGTTTGTATTCCCTTTTAGGATTATTAAATGAACCTCAGCAAAGGTCTGAAAAGGACTCAGGGCAAACATTACAAGTAGAAAAGAACCGTTTAGAGACGCTTTATAATGCCGCGCAAAATCAAGCTGATGAAGAAGAATCAACGGAAGAGGAACTGGAAGAAGCGGAATTCACAGAAGAAGAGGAAGATGGTGAGATAAACAAAAGAACTCTCAACTGGCAGGAAGTGTTGGCTAAAGAACGCGGCACTTATGTGAAAACTCTTTTCCGAAAGGATAAGAAACTCATGGAACGACTTAAAGAAACCCCTGAGCCTCTTTTCTTTGCGATTCAATTTGGCAATTTGGATTTGGTTCGGTTTTTTAGTGAGGAATGTGAATTGATCAATAAGGCTAGAGAGGTGTCAGGTTTTAGCCCTCTTGTCTCATCTTTTTTGGCCCGTTGGGAGGATATTATACTTTATTTTTTAGATCATCCGAAAACCAATTTAAGACAAACCAATGTATGGAAGGATAATATATTTCATATGGTATCTCTGGTAGAACATCATCCACCACAGCGAGGAAAAAAGGTAAGCAGCTTGGGCCTTTTAAATGTTTTGTTTCAACCAAAGTACTTTTTAAGGATATTTCGTTTACTGCTCGCTGAAAATAGCAATGGTGACACCCCTCTTGATTTATTCTTAAAGGAAAATGATATAACTCATAAGCAGAAGGAGCGAATTGTTGTCCTTCTGAAAAGAAAAATGAAGTTGGCAACACAACTTAGAGAGTTATCTCAAGTTCAAGGTCAATTAGAGGCTTTAATCCGGACTCTGTTTAAAGGTGATGTTTCATCTTTACAAATTAAAGGAATGTCTCAAATTGAAGTGAGTCAGCTGATTGAAGAACTTAATGCGTACGAGATTAGGCCTTTAAAGAATGAAAAAAACCAAAAGAAGAAAGCGGAGGGGGAAAAGCAGGTGTCAGAGGAGAGTATGGCAGAGCAGGAAAGAGGGCCATCAAATCAGGAAAGGGAACCACAATCTGAAGAGGTGAAAGAATTGCGGGAATCTATTGAATCAAATCAAGGAGGGGAACAGATACAATCCGGAGATCGGAATCCTCAATCTTTATTGTGTAAGAAAGGTTTTTTATCTCCGTTACTTCCAGGGGAAGTGTTGCCTTAATATATTCTTTTGGTTTGTATTTTCGGGACCTCTATATTTTAAGCCACAAATGGCCCGGAGTTTTCTAAAACTCCGGAAAAAGCATCCAGATAAGACTTTGGGAAGCAAACAGAAATCCTTAAAAAATCTGGAAATTCAACCCCGATCGGCATAAAAATAATGATAGATTATCCTTTAGAAAACGGAATGATTGAGTTTTAGTTCTTAGCCTAAAAAAACCGGAGAGTTTTAATCTCCGGTTTTCTCTATTTTATTATTATGATCTTTTTAAATTAACTTCAGTAAAAGTCAAAGTAATAGGCAAATCCGCCATTGAAGTTATAATATACCATGAAAGGGTTAAAATTGCTAAATCCTGGAGCGGATACATAGGGTTCAAAGGTAAAGATAAAAGGGGTTCTTTTAGCCACAAAGTACTTCAAAGAAAGGGGAATACCATAGTGACCGTTCATTTTGCCAGTCATATCGTCAACTCCCAGTTTTAACCCTATGGCGGGGATAAGAACTCTTTTACCACGGGTTTTTATAATATTTCATTTCACTAAGAGTACTCCGACCACCATCCACTTTT
>JAPOOY010000265.1 GCA_026713205.1 Bdellovibrionales bacterium | reverse complement strand
AGTTCGGCTTTGACACAGATGCGGCTGTAAGTCGCTCTGTGGCAAAACGCATGTTTGAACTTTTGCCCCCTCTCTTCTCTTAATGGAGGGTGTAAATATTCTTTCATCTGAAAACCCGAAAACTCAAACCAAAGGAAATAAATTCAATCCACCGAATCAAAGATCAAGGCTTCAGACAACTCCTTTGCCGGTCCACTCCCCTTATGATAAGGTCTTCTCATGTCTTTTCCCATGGAACAAACGGAGGAAACCCATTCCTTTTTTGAAATAAAAAAAGAGCTTTCCCTCAGACTGGAAGCCTGTCTGCCTCTAAAACAAGAGGAAATTCTCCCTTTACTGGAGCGACCTAAAAGACCGGAGCATGGCCATTTAGCGCTCCCGGTGTTTTCCGTTAGTAAAAAACATCAAACCAACCCCCGGATTCTTGCTGAAAAATGGGCGGAGCAAGTCAATCTAAAGGACCTGCAAATCGTGGAAAAAACAGAGGCCCTTTTTGGTTTTATCAATTTTACATTCCACGGAAAATTTTTAAAACATCAACTGGAAAATTTAATGGTAAAAAAAGAATTGGCCTTTTTTAAGCAAGCCTCCAAAAGCCATTGGGTCATGGATTTTGCCTCTCCCAATGTGGCAAAACACATTAACATGGGGCATCTAAGAGCGGCGGTTTTAGGGCAGGCCCTTGTGAATCTGGCCCGCCGGTTCGGCTATCGTATCACAGCCGTCAATCACCTGGGAGATTGGGGAACCCAATTTGGAAAACTCATTTGGGCTTATCAGCGCTGGGGCAAAGAATATGACCCGACAGCTTTGGATTCTCTGGTGAATCTTTATATTCGTTTTCATGAAGAGGCCGCAAAAGATCCGGAAAAAAATCGGAAAGCCGCCGCCTTATTTAAAAACCTTGAAACAGGAGATCCGGAACTCACAAAACTCTGGGAAAGTTTCGTTCAGATTTCTCTCAAGGACTACGACCGGTACTGGGAGATGCTTAACATTAAACATGATCTGGTCCTGGGCGAATCTTTTTATAGAAATTTAACGGAAGATATACAAAAACGATTGAAAAACAAAAATCTTTTGAAAAAAAGTGACGGAGCCCAAGTGGTCTTCCTGGGAGACAATCACCCTCCCTGCCTCATCCAAAAAAGTGACGGAGCCTCCACCTATGCCGCGCGGGATTTGGCCAGTGCGATTTACCGGTTTGAAAAACTTAAGGCGGATAAAAATATTTATATTACCGGATCCGATCAAAAACTGCATTTTCATCAAATTTTTCAAACTTTGGAAAAACTCAACCCAAAATGGAGCCCCTCCTGTAAACACATTGCCTTTGGAATGTACCGATTTAAAGGAGGAGGGAAGATGTCCTCCAGACAGGGGCAGTCTGTCTTTTTAAAGGATGTTTTGGATCAAGCCAAAAAACGAGTTGAAAAAATTATAGAATCCCGTCAATCGGAATTAAAAGATAAGGATCAAATTGCAAAGCAGGTCAGTATCGGAGCTGTTGTCTTCAATGATCTTCAGCAGGACTGCGCAAAGGATGTGGAATTTAATTGGGATCGCGTATTGGATTTTGAAGGCCGCACGGGGCCCTTTGTTCAATACACCCATGTGCGCTGTTTGAGTTTAATGGAAAAATACAAGCAACCTATTCAAAACAATTTTTCCAAAAACTTTTCCTTTGAGGAAGATGAAAAAACTCTGACCTGGCATCTTCTGTGTTTTGAATGGGCCGTCTTCCAGGCTTTTCAGCTTTTTAAACCTCATATCCTGGCAAATTACTTATTGAATTTAGCCGCAGAATTTAACCGATTTTATGCCACTCATCGTATTTTGGATTCGGATCGCGCAGCTGATCGCATGGTATTGGTTTATGGTGTTCAGCGTGTTTTAAATACGGGACTTCAGATTTTAAATGTTCCCCTTCCCTCAAAAATGTAAAGGGTATTTTACATTTCTTTATTTAATAACCAAAAATTGTCTTATATACTGGTCCGGTTTGAAATTTTCCGGTTCTTCATAAGAAAAAATGCTTACACCCTTTATAACAGACTATAGGGGTCAAAAATTCAAACATACGTTTTGCCACAGAGCGACTTACAGCCGCATCTGTGTCAAAGCCGAACTCATTTTTGACCCCTATAGTCT
>JAPOOY010000264.1 GCA_026713205.1 Bdellovibrionales bacterium | reverse complement strand
TAATCTGTCACTTGATTAAATTGTTTTCTTATGATGAAATCAGGAAAGGAAAAAAGGAGGTGCATTTTGGAAAAATCCTATAATAACAAAGAGGTATTAGATTTATTGGGGGAAATTTATAAAAAGGAAATCGCCGGAGTGAACCGTTATCTCCATTTTTCTTTTATGATTATGGGTTATAATCGTATTCCCATACAAAAGTGGTTCCGGGAGAATGCCCAGGAAGCCATGGAACATGCCATAGAAATCGGAGAAAAAATCACCTCCTGTGGAGGCCACCCTCCCATTGCCTCCCCTCAAGTTGAAGAAATGGGCGATCATTCCATTCAGCAACTTCTGGAAGAGAGTTTGAAGGGTGAGGAAGATGCGGTGGCCCTTTATAAGGAATTGGCCTCATTGGCGGAGAAAATTCAGGATATTCCTCTGGAGGAAATGGCCCGAAATTTCGTAAAAATAGAAGTGGAACATGTGGATGAAGTTCGCAAAATGCTGGTCAAATCCAGATAAATTTTAACTTTGTCAGTTTTTTTCAGTTCTCAAAATGCAAAAGTCGTTTTTTGCCAATTTGCATCCATCCACCGAACAGTGGGAATTTTCTTTCTCAACATATGTCCTAGGTTCAAGTCTTTGGAAAATCCCATTTTGCCTTTAACTCCTTTTCTTATACTGGTCCGGTTTGAAATTTTCAGTTTTCCTTTTACATGAAATTAGCCAAGAGTGTAATCTTTCTTTCCTCTGAGAAACCGAAAAGCTCAAACCGGATTGGTATAACAATAAACTTGTTTCTTTTCCTTTTTAAGGAAAAGTTTTTTTATGGTTTGGATGGCCATCAAAGGTGTTTTTTACAAGGACAATCCAAAATGTGTAAGCGATAAATAGATGACTTAATTTCAACCAAGTGGGTGACAGGAAAATAAGAGTTGCGATGCCGGAGCAAACGGCAATTAAGGCCATTCCGGCAAGAGCTTTCTTTTTTTCAGCAAAAGCTATGAGACAGAATGCGGCAAAACCCAAAGCTAACAAAGGGTGCAGAGGACGAAGTTTAAGAGTGATGTGGGATTCAGGCAGAAAATCCAACAAGAAGGATTGTATCAGGGATTCGGAAGGAAAAAGGGTTCCGGCCAGGGAGGCAATGCTTCCCGTCAAAGCTAAAATTGGAAAAATACATACAAAGTATATATGAGGTTTTTTAACAGTGATTCTTTCAGAAAAAGCGTTTTGCCAGCAGAGAGTAAGGACAGCCACTAAAAGGAGGCTGTTAATGAGATGAAAGGCTAAAACAGCGACTCGCAAGTTGGAGCTGTCCGAACCGGTCAGAGAGGCTAAAACCAGAACCGCTCCAATCAGAGCCTCAACAAGGATTAACAAACCGGCGGCCAAGGCGAGTTTTCTCATCAGATGTTTTTTGGGATAGATTTTAAAGGCCAGAAAAACCAAAGCAAAAATAATTAAAAGGGAAAGACCGGATGTGGCTCTGTGAATCCATTCCATAAGAGCTGAAAAGGAATCGGGGGTTAAACGCCCTTTGCAAAGGGGCCAGTCATTTCCACACCCATCTCCGGAGTGGGAAAAGCGCACCCAAGCTCCCCATAAAAT
The DNA here is from genome assembly GCA_026713205.1 of Bdellovibrionales bacterium. Lineage (GTDB taxonomy): Bacteria > Bdellovibrionota > Bdellovibrionia > Bdellovibrionales > UBA1609 > JACOND01. The sequence goes on along the minus strand of JAPOOY010000264.1, from coordinate 392 downwards.
CACGCTCAAGGTAAAAAGAAGAGAGAAGAGGCTGTATTTTTTAAATATCTCTTTAGACCACGAAAACATATTCTTTATTCTTTAAATCATAGAGTGAAATAAGCAATCTAAAGTTTTCAAAAAACCTAAAAAAGGCCTTTCAGAATTTGAGGTGTATAATCTTCCGGTTTGAGTTTTGCGGTTTCCTGTGGAGGTCAGGATGAGCCCTTCATTGAAGAACAGGGGTCAACAGTTCAGCCCTGCGTTTTGCCACAAAGCGACTTACAGTCGTATCTGTGTCAAAGCCGAACTCCCTTTTAACCCCTGTTCTTCAATGAAGGGAAACAGGACTTCTTTTCATCTGAAAAACCACAAAATTCAAGTGCGATGGGGACTATAGAGGGGGGGAAGGG
>JAPOOY010000218.1 GCA_026713205.1 Bdellovibrionales bacterium | reverse complement strand
GATTTTAAAATCAGATATACCGATCGTGCTTGAAATTTTCCGGTTCTTCATAAGAAAAAATGCTTACACCCTTTATAACAGACTCTAGGGGTCAAAAATTCAAACATGCGTTTTGCCACAGAGCGACTTTCAGCCGCATCTGTGTCAAAGCCGAACTCATTTTTGACCCCTATAGTCTGTTATAAAGGGCTTATGTCTCTTAAATAAAAACCGGACCAGTATAAGATCAATACAATGACTTAAAATCTTCTAAAAAAGCTGTATTCGGTGCGGACTTTTTAAAACCTTGTATATCTTTTCAATCAACTCCCGATTCACCTGAACATTTTGTGGCATTTCCTCCGGAGCAATTTCAACGAGTGTCTTTTCCTCCGGAAGACACACCCGCAGAGACACCTTTGCCGATCCCTTCTGACTGCTTTTTAAAATAGTTCGCAGAGAAGTCAAATCCTGTTCCTCCATATCAGGATATAAACTCAAGCAAACCTGATGAATGCTCTTAAAACGCTCTTCCAGAGGAATTAAATCCTCTGCGATAATACGGCCGGATATATCTCCCTTTCTCTGTACAACACCCTTAATCAAAACAATAACTCCTTCCTGCAAAGAGTGAACGGAAATTTTCTTATAAATATCCGGGAAAAAAATCACTTCCATCCGATCCATTCCATCCTCCAGATTGGCAAAGGCCATCATCTTGGAGGATTTTTTTGTCAACACTTCCTTAAAATCCCTGATAAGAGCCAATACCTGAACGGATTTTCCTTCCGCCAACCGATTGATATCCCCCAGCGCATTGCAATCCAGAGCGTGTTCCAGACCTTTTAAAGATCGAAGAGGATGATCACTTAAATAAAATCCAATCACTTCTTTTTCAAAGTGCATTTTTTCCTCAAAGCTCCAAGGTTCTACAGAGGTCAATTGAACCGCATCCTCTTTCCCTACATCCTCACCTGACGCAAACAAACTTTGCTGTCCGGCCTCCCGAGCTTCACGAACCGTAGTGGATCGCTGTAAAAATTTTTCGTAGTTCTCAAAGATCTCCCTGCGATGGGTTCCAAAACCATCAAAAGCGCCTGCTTTAACGAGACTTTCAAAAGTTTTACGGTTCATACTTTTTGGATCCATCCTGTCAAAAAACTCCTCAACTGAGGAAAACTTTTTCTTTTCCAAACCTTCCCTGACCCGAACAATGGCTCTAGCTGATGAATCCCCCACCCCCTTAACCGCTCCTAAAGCAAATCGGACTTTATGTTCTTCCACAGAAAAATTCGATCCGGAATGATTAATATGAGGGGGCAACACAGCCACTTCATGTTTTCTGGCATCCTCAATATAAAGGGACACCTTATCAGAATCCCTTTTGTCAATGGTCATTTGAGAGGCAAAAAACTCCACCGGATAATATCGTTTAAGCCAGGCTGTCTGAGCCGCCAGAACACAGTAAGCTGCAGCATGAGACTTGGGAAATCCGTATTTTGCAAACTCCGCAATAAGATCAAAAAGCTTTTCGGATTTTTTTAGATTATAATTGGCTTCTTTAGCTCCATTTAAGAAGCGTTCTTTTTGCCTGTTCATCACAGATTGAATCTTTTTTCCCATGGCCCGCCGGAGTATATCAGCCTCCCCATAGCTGTAACCGGCAATTTTAACGGCAATCTGCTGCACTTGCTCCTGATACACAATAATGCCATAAGTTTCTTTTAAAATAGGTTCTAATTCAGAAAACATATACTGCACAGGAACCCGCCCTTTTTTTCGCTCCAGATAAGAGGGAATCATATTCATGGGACCGGGCCGATAAAGAGCATTAATGGCAATAATATCTTCAAAACAGGTGGGTTGGGATTTAATCAAGAGATCTGTAATTCCCCGTCCCTCAAACTGAAACACTCCCACTGTATCCCCCTGGCACATAATTTCATAAATACCCGGATTCTTAAGGGATATTTGCTCCGGAGTGATCTTTTTTCCTTGAGTGATCTCTATAAGACGAAAAGTTTCAGCAATGTGAGTGAGAGTTTTCAGTCCAAGAAAATCAAACTTCACCAAACCGATTTTCTCCGCATACTTTAAGTCATACTGTAGAACATTTTCCCCCTCAGCTCCGCGATAAAGAGGAGCGTAATCCGTGATAGGAGTATCCGCTATAATAATGCCTGCGGCATGAATTCCCGTATGACGGATCAAACCCTCCAGCATTTCCGTCACATGAAGCAGTTCCTTAATTTGAGGATTTTCTTCGCTTTCCGCTTTGAAACGAGGCTCCAGCTTTAATGCTTCCTTTAGGGTGATACCCAACTTGTCAGGTATTAATTTCGCCATCCGATCGGTTTCTTCATAGCTTAAACCCAGAACTCTCCCCGCATCCCGAATAGCGGCACGAACATTTAAACGACCATAAGTGATAATATGAGAGGTGCAATCAGAACCATATTTCTCTGTAATGTATTGAATCACCCGTGAACGGTTTTCCTGACAAAAATCAATATCAAAATCCGGCATACTGATTCGCTCCGGATTTAAAAACCGCTCAAAAATCAAGTTAAGAGGTATGGGATCCAGGTCTGTAATACCCAGACAAAAGGAGACAAGAGAACTGGAACCCGAACCTCTTCCAGGTCCCACCGGAATTTGATGGCTTTTTGCCCAGCGAATGAAATCCTCCACAATTTGGAAGTATCCGGAAAACCCCATATTCTCAATAATCTCCAATTCATAATTAATCCTCTCTTCATAATGTTTTTTTTGCTCAGGGGTGAAAATCTCCCCCCGAACAGCCGCTTCCTGAAAGCGTTTTTTCAAACCACTTGAAGTTAATTCTCTTAAAGTTTTTGCTCCCTTCTTTTCGCCTTTAACGGATCGCGGCAAGTGATAAATGGGCCGCCCTGCTTTATCCTTGTCTTGAAACTGAATAGAACAACGCTCTGCCACTTCCAAAGTACGATCACAAGCTGTTTGATAAAGACCTTCCCAAGCTTCCGATTTAAATTGATTTCTCATTTCCTTCTGACTCTTGAAAAAAAACTCAGAAGGCCCCAGTCTTTCTCTTTCCCGATCACCCAGTGTGCGATTAATCCCTATACAAAAAAGCACATCCTGAATAACAGAATCCTTTTTCTCCAGGTAATGAACATCATTTTCCGCGACCAGCGGAATTTTTTCCGATTCAGACATCTCAGCCAGAAAAACATTGTATTCCCGACTGCCTTCCACTCCCTCAGGCTGAAAACCCAGATAAAAAGAATCCTTAAAAATTTTCTTTAATTGTTGTATTTCCCGTCTGGCCCGATCCACTCCTTTGTTTTTATAAAACCAGGCCACAGATCCTCTCTGTCCGGCAGTAACGGCAATCACTCCCTCACTATACTTTTCAAACAATTTATAATCGGCCCGAGGCACAAAATAAAAGCCCTCCTTCCAGGACAAAGTGCCAAGCATACAAAGGTTTTTATAACCTGTATTATTTTTTGCAAGGAGGTTTAAAGTTTTAGCATCTCCCCGACTTTGCCGAAAATTTTCCCCCGGCCGGTGCTTTTTTTGAAAACGATCCTCCACATAATAAGCTGAAAGACCCATAAGGGGCTTAATGTTATGTTCACGAGCCTGAAAATAAAATTCCAGCGCGCCAAACATATTTCCATAATCCGTTAAAGCCAAAGCCGGCATACCAAAATCCACGCATTTTTTAATGAGACCCGGAACAGTGGAGGAGGCCTGTAAGGGAGAGTAATGGGAATGAGTGTTTAAATGAACGAAGGACATAGATATTCTTCCAGTTTAACTTTTGTGGCTCCTATTGAAATGTAATTATACCAAATCAGTTTGAATGTCCTTTTTTATTTTGTTAATAGTGCCCTGTTTATAGGCTTCCGCCAATCTATCCAGTTCCTCATTTCCATAAGGATAAACATCCTCACCCCTGGCATATCCCGCTAAAGCTTTTTTCGGATTCAAAAGCTCTTCAATGGTGGTGTAAAAATGACGGCTCAATTCTTTTTTTTCTTTGGGCAGACCGGACAAAGCCATTAAATTCACCGGAAAATCCTCACAATCCGTACACAATCTGAAATCATCCCGAAGCACAAAAGTTTTTTTTCTGAGAACCGCCGCCATCCCCCCTTCCGCATAAACTCCCACATCCGGAGGCTCCCCGTTTAAAAACAATAAAATGGCGGACGCTTTCACCACATCCAATGTGTCTTTTAAGGATATGCGGTGGGCCATTTCCAAAGACATGGCGGCTCCCGTATCAACATCCTGATTATTAGCCGCAAAAGGTTCTATCACTTCATATCCCAGCTTTTCGAGATTCTTTACTATTTTGGGAAGTATCAAATCTTTTTGTGATTTGGAAAATCCCAAATTGCTGGCAAGGTAAATGGTTTTTCTTTGGTTTTTTTCTAAAACTGTGTGTTCTCTCATCATCATTTCCTGTCATTTAAAAAATCATCTCTCTATTACAAATATCACACTTTTAAAATTTCCTGTATCAACCCATATTTTCCACAATGATTGACAAGGCCTCCCCACCTCCAAGACATATAGACGCCAGACCTCTTTTTTTATTATGGGTTTTAAGGGCATGAACAAGAGTTGTGAGAATTCTGGCGCCGCTGGCTCCTATGGGATGCCCCAAAGCAACGGCGCCTCCGTGAATGTTCAATTTTTCCAAGGGTAAAGGTGTTTCCCTGGCAACTGCAAGAGCCACCACACTAAAAGCCTCATTCACCTCAAAAAGATCAATATCCCCCAATTT
>JAPOOY010000263.1 GCA_026713205.1 Bdellovibrionales bacterium | reverse complement strand
TGAGCCCTCATGAGAGTCTATAGGGTTTAAAAGTGAGTTCGGCTTTGACACAAGAGCGGCTATCAGCCGCTTTGTGGCAAAACGCATGTTTGAACTTTTAAACCCTATAGGCTCTCATGAAGGGTGTACATATTTCTCTTGTTTAAAAAATCTCGAAATTCAAACTGGACAGTATATATAGAAGCTCAAAGGAGTGGTTCCCGCCCAAGACGATTATTTGACAGAAGAGAAATTTCTGAACATTTAATGTATAAACTGGTATAAACAACACATGATTGTCTCCGAGAATCTTTGTAGAGATTTTAAAGTGTACGCGCGAGAGCCTGGCTTTAGGGCTGTGGTTAAATCTTTTTTTAAACGATCTTATACCATCAATCCGGCTGTTAGAAATTTTAACTTAAATGTGGACGGACCGGAGCTTATCGGTCTTTTAGGTCCCAATGGTTCGGGAAAGACCACTTTAATGAAAATGTTCACGGGTATTATTATCCCTTCGTCCGGATCCTTGAAGATACTGGGTGATAATCCCTGGCGGCGAAAAAATGACTTTAAGAAAAACATCAGTTTGGTTATGGGGCAAAAATCCCAATTGTGGTGGGATATTCCTGTCATGGATTCTTTACTTCTTTTTCAAAAATATTATGAGATTGAGGAAAGCCAATTTAAGAAAAGGGTTTCCGATCTGGGAGAACGACTTGAAGTTATGAAATTACTTCATATTCCCGTGAGAAAACTCTCTCTGGGGGAAAGGATGAAGATGGAGCTTATGGCCTGCCTGCTTCATGAACCCAAAATCATTTTTTTGGATGAACCAACCATTGGGTTGGACATCCGTTCTCAAAAAAATGTCAGAGAGTTTTTAAAAGATTATTATGAAAAGAAAAAGCCTCTTATTATTCTCACCTCTCATTATATGGCTGATGTGGAAGCTCTTTGTAAAAGAATTGTGCTCATTACCAAAGGGGAAAAACAGTTTGACGGTAAAATGGAGGATTTCAGAAAACTGCTTCAAACAGAAAAAACCATTGTATTTAATTTTCATCAGCCTGTTTCTTTCCGGCCTGCGGAGTGGGAGAATCGCTTTCACTGTGAGTGGAGTGGAGATAATCTCCAGTTAAAAGTCCGACTTCCTGAAGAAAAGCTGAAAGATCTTACTGTTGAGGTTTTAAACCGTTGTCCTGTTTCCGATTTTCATACGGAAAAAGTCAGTATAGAGGAAATTATGGATAAGGTTCTTTCAAACCCCGCTTTACTTTCAAAGCAGGGTTTCTCCTAAAAAACAAACCTGTTTATATGAATTGATTTAAAACATGATTCCAGGAAAGGAATTTTATACCTTCCCGTGACAAATATTCTTTCTTATTTTCCAAATGAACCTGGATACATTCCGTTTTAGGAAATTTAGCCTTAAAGTATTTTAGATGGGGAGAAATATCTTTTGCTTTCAGTTTGCACTCTATGGCTTTAATTGGTTTTTTATTTTCGGTGATGATGAAGTCCACTTCTCTTTTATCTGTGTCACGAAAGTAATAAAGATTTATATCTTTTCCTTCATAATCCTGTTGAAAATGAACCCATTTTAATAAGTGGCTGGCAATGAGATTTTCAAACCTGGCTCCTTCATCCTGCACTTCAGACCAGTTATAGTGATAATGTTTTTTTTCTTTTTTAACAGCTCGTAATTTTTGAGAACTGAAGGGATGAATCCTATAGATAAGATACATTCTTTCAAAAATATCCAGATATTTAGCCACTGTTTTATATGCTAAATTGAGATCTTCTCTTAGTGAGTTTACAGATAAAGGGCTGCCTACAAATTCAGGCAGTCTTAATAGTAAAAGCTCCATTTGAGATAGATTCTGTGATAGCTCCAATGAGGAGATATCTTCATTGATGACTCTGCTTCTGTACTCTCGTTGCCATCGGAGAGTTTGTCTTTTAGAGCCGGATAAAAAAGGTTCAGGAAAACCTCCTAAAGTGAGGAGGCTGTTCATATCTTTTTCTGTTTGAATGCCAAGCTCTTTAACCGTGAGGGGATGGAGCCTATAGTAATGATATCGTCCTTGAAGAGAATCTCCAGAGTGTCTGTAATAGTCCAGTCTCGCGCTTCCTGTTATCAGTATTTTTTTTTCATTTTTATGCTTGTCATAAATCCCTTTAACATAATTACGCCAGTCTCTAAACTTATGAATTTCATCAAAAATGACAAACTTATCTGTAGGGATATGCTGCTTTAATATAAATTCCCGATCTTCCAGGATGTCCCAGTTAAAGTAGCGATGCTTTTTAGGAGCTAAATTTAATGATAAAGTGGTTTTACCAACTTGCCTTGGCCCTCCGATAAAAACCATTTTTCTTTTCAAGTCTTCGCAAACAGGTTTTTTTAAGTATCTATCCATATTTTTATTATATCTGTATTTTGGACACCTGTCAAAAATACTCATGGATATTTTGGATAGCTATCCAAAATACAGGTGTTTTTCTTTAACTATGTCATCTATAAAACGACTTCTTTTTGTCGTATTTTGGCTGAAAACGCGTGGTGCTTTATTTTTAAGGGAGAATCGCAAAACCAAGAGCTAGTGTATCTACTAGAAAAGCCGCGCCACGGCCTTTAATATCCTGTCCTTCCACTTGAAAATAAAAATGGTAATGATCGGGCTTTATTTTTATCCATTTGAAAATAAGGATATGTTTCAAAAGTAAATTTTGTTCCGGTGTCATACACTTAAAAGCGGCTTCTTTAGCGGCCCAGAGTAAGGAAGGATCGGGAGCTTTTTGGAGTTCTTCTGTTTTTGAAAGGCGGCCTATGAGTTGTTCGTTCACTCTGTGGGATTGCTCCATATCAAGCCCCAATGAGATTTTCTGATTAAAGGAAAAAATAAAACCGCCCAGAACCGGACAATGGGATACGGAAATAGCGGCAAAGGAACAATCCGGCCGGGCCCCTGGTGTCAGAAGATTTTCGCAGTGTTTTCCGAAAAAATCCTCCGGCAAAGTTTTTTTAAGAGAACTGTAAGAAGTTTCCAACTCTGTTACCAGTGATTTTCTTAACTCTTTACGAGCTTCCCAAGAGGGACCTTCCGGCCCAAAAATCTTAAAACGGAAGTGTAGGGAGGACTCTTTCAGTTCCTGGCTGATTATTCTGAATT
>JAPOOY010000261.1 GCA_026713205.1 Bdellovibrionales bacterium | reverse complement strand
CAGGGTTGGATATAGTATTTGATAACCATTCACAAGCTGTTAATAATAGAATCAACAGGACAAAACATGGATAATAGAATTTACTCATAGTCTTTTTCATTCCAATCAACAATGTACAGTACATATCAAACTATTTAAGGGATGGCTTTATAGTATTAAAGGAAACTTAATAAAATATGTCAGAGTGGAGAAAAATTTACCCATATCATAAAAATTTTTTATATCTTGAATAAGAAATAGGAATATACTTTCATTTGAAAAAACTGAAATTTCAACCCCGATCGGCATAAGACTAAAAATTACAATCGCCACTGATGAAATTTTTGAAGAATCTGAAAAGTTGCTTTTGAAATGTGCCTTTTCTTCCAGAGAGCCGCTGCCTTTGGAGCTATTTCCGTCAGGGTTGGATATGCGTGAACGGTTTTAAGTATTTGATTTAGTCCTATTCCTTGATTGATAGCTAAAATTAAACCTCCGGTCCATTGCCCCGCATCCGATCCCACGGCTGTCATTCCCAGAATTTTATCACTGCCCTTTTTTGTAAGGACTTTTATAAAACCCTCTTCTTTTCCGTCAGTTAAGGCTCTATCCAGTTCTTTAAGGGGGAGATAAGTGACTTCAAAGGGGATGTTTTTTTCCTGCGCTGTAATTTCATTGTGTCCGCAACGGGCCACTTCCGGATCAGTGTAGATGCACCAGGGAATCCCGTCATAGGTCGCTTTTAGTTTAAGGAAGGGAAGGCGGCTGAAAGGGGAAAACAAGGCATGGATAGCCGCCAGCGTACCTTGATAGGCGGCCGTATGAGTAAAAAAATAGGGGCCTGTTATATCTCCACAGGCATAAATATGGGGATGATTTGTCGCCATAAATCCATTGGTTTCAATGGTGGAAAGTTTAGTAAGACGCACTTCCAACCCTTCCAGACCAAGCCCCCGCAAATTGGCTTTTCTCCCCGTTGCAATCAGAAGATGGGAAAAAGGAATCTGTTTATTTTTTAATTGATGACGAAAATGCAGAACTCCGTTTCCGTTTTCTTTTTTGATTTCCTCAATTTTTACTGAAGTGAGGATTTCCATTCCTTCGCTTTTTAGTTTGTCACCGATCCATTGAGAAACATCAGAATCCTCTTTCCCCATAATTCGGGAGGCCGATTCCACAAGAGTGACAGGCACACCCAGTCGGTTGAGTCCCTGAGCCATCTCCAGTCCGATTGGGCCTCCTCCAATAATCACCATTTTTTTCGGTTTTTCCCTGAGATTCCATAGGGTGTCTGAAGTGAGATAGTCCACCAGGTTTAAACCTTTAATAGGAGGCACAAAGGGGGAAGAGCCTGCGGCAATGATAAAGCTTCTTGCGGTAAAGCTTTGCCCTGCGGCGCGAACTGAATTTAAGCCTTCAAAATGAGCCTCTCCTTCCACACATTTGACTCCCATTTGTTCATAGCGCTCTTTAGAATCTTTCGGAGCAATCTGTTTGATAACCGACTGCACTCTCTCCATAATGTGAGAAAACTCAAAATCACAGGAGCTATTTTTAATTCCCAGCTTTCCGGCATTTTTTATTTCATAGACCCGACGGGCTGAACTGAGCAAGGTTTTGCTTGGCACACAACCTGTATTGAGGCAGTCTCCCCCCATTTTGTGTTTTTCAATGAGCAAAACTTTTGCCTTAAGGGTGGAGGCTGTAAGAGAGGCCACCAGTCCACCGCTGCCACCTCCTATCACTATTACATTAAAATCATATTGAGACATTTTCGTCTTATCCTGACAGGGGATTTGATAAGGGTAAAGTTTTTTCTGAAAGATGAGGTTATTTTTTTAGAGAAAATCAAACGGGAGGAGAATATTCTATTCAGGGTATAAATCTCATATTGCCACAGAGTGACCTCTGGCCGCATCTGTGTCAAATCCGAACTCCCTTTTGACACCTCTATTTTCTTAATGGAGGGTGTAATCCTTCTTTCATCAGAAAAACTGTAAAACTCAAACACAATCGGTATATTCATTTATTTTTGTAACTCTTGGAACTCAGCCGGAAGATTGTAAAAACTTTTTTGAGGGAAGGGATGTGGAATTAAAATAAACCCTTTATAAAGGAGGTTATTCTTTCAAAAAGAGATGAAGAGTGATTTTTCTTATCTTCTGATTTTGTGGCTGTCTGTCTGAGTTGAATCCCCTCATCTGTTTTCTTTGGATAGAATATTTTTTTAAGGCTCCTTTTTATATTGAGAAAAGAGTCTTTAATTGGTCTTGAGATAGCTCCCGCTTCCTCAAGAAGTGAGGCAATTTGTGTATAACCTTCGCTTTTAGCTAAGGATAAGGCGGAGTTTCCCTCCTTACCTGTGGCATTGATATTATCTTTGTTGTCAGGGCTATTGGTCCTCATATAATATATTCACATAATGAGTCGCGGAACATTAAAACCCTCACAAAAAAAATCTCCGGAAGAGCAATTGGAAATACTGAAAACCGGTGTGGTGGATCTGGTTGATGAAAAAGAGTTATTAAAAAAATTAAAAGAAAATCGTTCGTTAAAAATAAAAGCGGGTTTTGATCCTTCTCGCCCGGACTTGCACTTGGGGCATACTCTTGTAATTAACAAGCTCCGCCAGTTTCAGGAGTTGGGGCATGAAGTGCATTTCGTGGTGGGAGACTGGACAGCCTGTATCGGTGATCCCACGGGGCGAGATAAAACACGCCCCATTCTTTCGCGAAAGCAGGTAAAAGATCAGGCTCAAACCTACATCCAACAGGTCACACAGGAGCTTCATTCCTCTGTCGCCTCATCTTCTAATGAAAAACAGAGTTCATTTCAGACAAGGGATTCTATGAAAGAAGCAAATGATGAACAGAGTTATTTTCAAGAGGAAAAGCTGCGAAACTTATATTTGCATTTAAAGCGTTTGGATGGTGACAGAATAAAAATTTGTTATAACTCAGAGTTTTACTCCGGAAAGACAAGTTTTAGAAACAGTGGGGGGAATAGGGATGCTTTATGGGCTTTTATTGAGGAGGTAGCCTCCCGTATCACTGTGAATCAGGTTTTAGAAAGGGATGACTTCAAGGAAAGGCGTCAGTCCGGGAAGCCCTTGTACCTTCATGAGTTCTTGTATCCGGCTTTTCAAGCCTATGATTCTGTAGCCTTAGAGGCTGATGTGGAGTTAGGGGGCACCGATCAGCTTTTTAATTTGCTTTTAGCCAGGGACTTACAGGAAAAATCAGGTCAACCTCCCCAATGCGTTTTAACTCTTCCTCTTTTAGAGGGATTGGACGGAGTGCAAAAAATGTCCAAAAGTCTGAATAATTTTATAGCTTTTAATGATACTCCAAAGGAGATCTACGGTAAGGTGATGAAGATTTCCGATGAACTTATGTTTCGTTACTGGAAGATTCTTGCGGGTGTGGATTTGTCCAAGGCAGAGATAAATCCAAAAACAGAGAAAGAGCTTTTGGCTTTTGGAATTGTGTCCGGTTTTTATGGAGAGAATATGGCTCATAAGGTAAAGGGGGAATTCCAAAAGGTGTTTTCCCAGAAAGGATTTCCCGATCAAATGCCGGAAAAAACAGTTAAACCGAGAAAGGATATTTGGGTGTGTCATTTGATTGTGGAGGTGGGACTTTGCGCCAGCGCCAGTGAGGCCCGCCGACAAATTCAGGGAGGAGGGATAAAAATTTATCGTAAGGATAATCAGGGAATATGGGCGGATGGAAAAAAGCTTTCCGATCATAAAGAAAAATGGAATTTAAAAGCAGGGGAGTTTTTTCGTTTAAGCTGCGGCCGACGAAAATTCGTGGAAATCAAGGTACAATAGATAAGGTTCGGTTTCTTGTTGAGATATATACCAACCCGGTTTAAGTTTTACGATTTTTATTTATATAAAGTTAGCCCTCCCTTAAGAGAGTGAGAAAGTCTCCCAGACTTTCTCACTCTCTTAAGGGAGGGTGTAATCCTTCTTTCATCAAAAAAACCGCAACACTCAAACCGGACCGGTTTAGTAGAAAACTTTGTCTATTTTCGTTTAAAGCGGGATATTCCTTCCAATAAAGGGAAAAAAATGTAAAGTTATAGCAAATGGAGGATGGAATCAGATGAAGATAAAATTTATTCCTCAAAATGTGGAAGTGGATTTGGATCCCGATAAGAACATTCTGGAAATTGCCAGAGAAAATGGTTTGGACATTCAATCCTCTTGTAATGGAATGTGCAGTTGCGGAGACTGTCGTGTCTTTTTAAAGGAGGGCGAATCCCATGTCCTATCTCCTTCAGAAAAGGAGCTGAATCTTATAGGGCAGGGACACTATATGGATCAAAGGAGGCTTTCCTGCCAGCTTTATTGTTTCGGCAGTGTGGTGATTGATTTGTCAGGACAGGAGGATAAAGTACAAGCGGGACGAATATCCCGTCAGTTTTTGGAGAAAACCCAAAAAAAGAGCGCGGAAGAGGCTTGTTCCATGCAGGATATTTTGATTGAGGATGATGAAGATATAAAGAAGCTTAAAGGATGAGTGTTGCCTCGTATCTGATCGTGTTTGAATATTCCTGTTTTTTATTCATTTACCTGGAAAGAGTGATTCATAGGCTTGGAAACATTGGGTCGTGGCCTGATTATCCGGTTTTATTTCTATCAGACGGGGTTTTGTGGTTTTTGTAAAATGAAATTCTTGGGGGTTTGAGTAAAATTCATAGTCCAACCCCCACATTTTTGTCAAAGGGGCAAAGGATAAAGAGTGCTGGTTTAAGAAGGCGGGATTTGAGTGCAAGCGGGAAAAAATCTGTCCTCCGGAATTGTTTATAATGACGAGTGTCCAGGGGGGGACTTTATGGGATATCCACAGCCCTTGCATGTCATACAGCGCGCTTAAATCTCCAAGGAAAGCCCAGTTTTCCTGAGATGATTCACACTCTCCTAAAAAGCGGGATATCAAACCATCAATACCATTTACACCACCCTGCCCTGTGATATTGCAGTGTGTATCTCGGTTCAACGAGACCAAATCCCATACTCGTATAGGGAGGCTGTTTCCTAAAAAAACCTTGCTGTTTTGGGGAAGAGCTTGTTTGAGCCTCCATATCCAATGGGGTTCGCTGAGAGGATGTAATTTAAGAATTTCCAACCATTTTTTTGAGAGTTGTTGATCAGTGCGTTTTAAATCTTCACATTTTGGTTTAAGAGAGGATAAATGTTGGGAGAGTGAGGGAAGTGATTTTAAGAGAGGACTATGAAAAGAATCTTTATAAAGGCCGGAATAAAAGGGAGGAGAAGAAAGATTTAAAACAGGAAGAGATGATTTTTCCAGATCTCTCCAAAAACGGGTTCGGGGAATACCTCCCAAGCGAATCACTCCATCTATGGCTTTCCTGTTCCAGGCGTAGGTAAGAATGTTTTCTCCTGAGGTCAGACGGTTTTTAATAAATTGAAGTTGGGATAAAGGCTCTGTAAAAATAGCGCCGGAATAATTTTCCAAAAGAGTTTGAACAGATTCAACCTCTTCTTTTTTCAATTCTCCCACAAGAAGCAAAGGTTTTTGACAGGAGTGAAAAAAATTCTCCCATTTTGAATCTGAAGTTTTCATAAATTTTTTTGGATAGAGAGAAGGTAAAGAGGAAGGGCTTAAGTTCAAAGAGGGTATGGATTCATCCACAAGGGGAATGTCAAAAGCCACATTGAGATGAACGCTCCCCTTTTCTGCCGACCAGTTTTTCAGCTGATGAAGATCGTTTATTTCAAAAATATTCACGGAAAACGCTGTATAGGGGGTGAAAATTTCCAGAGGATCCTTAAGGGTTTGTGGCGCTCCCTTTTTTCCGTATCCAAAGGGCCGATCTGCAGTGATGAGAACCAGAGGCAAATGGTTGTAATGACTTTCTATCACTCCAGGCAGCAATTCCGCCACGGCTGTTCCGGAAGTGGTGATCACGGCTGTGGGACAAAGATCTCTTTTCGTTCGTCCTAAGGCAAAAAAACAGGCCGACCTTTCTTCAAAAAAAGAGAGAATCTCCAGTCCCTTGCTTTGAGAGAGGACTTCCACAAAGGGGGCTGATCGGCCTCCGGGACAGAGACAAAAGGTTTTCACTCCGCGGTGGGTCAGATCGGTTATAATACGACTTGCCAAAGAGATATTCACAGAAAACCTCAGAACTCAATCCCGATCCGTATATAATGTCGGGAGAATTTTTATTGAAAGAGTATTAGGCTCGTTCTTTAGATCGCTTTTAATGCAGATTCTTTGTTCCTGTGAGCAGGGTATTATCCACAATGTGAAAATAAGTGCGTACCAGGATCTCAAAGTTTTCGGAATTTAGTTGTCTTAAGTATTCTTTTTTATCCTGAAAGGTTTTTTTGGAAATAAGGTCTGTAAATAGAATTTGTATTCGCTTCATATTTTCAGAGCTGAAAAAGTGCTGCTCCTGAGTGGGTTCTCTTAGTATGTCAGTCAATCTGGTTTTATCATCAAACAAAAGGTGAAGACCTTTGGCGGATTGATTGAATAAGAATTCAATTTCTTTTAATTGTTTTTTTTCTATTTTCATAGTTCCTCCCTGAACATAGCTTCTATTTAATTTTCACCAGCCCATATAATCAAGGGATAAAATGGATGACACGCTTAATTTATCGGTTTAAACTGGACTAAAGTTTAATCATAGTGCCATGAATGAGCGGATTATTTGTGGGTTTTAGTTGGAGGGGAGATTAAAAATGTATGTTATTCGGTCTCTCACGGGTCCTTTAGAAGGTCGTAAATTTCTTATATCAGAGAGTCTCAAATTGGGACGCCGACAGGGGGATATTGCGTTGAATGATCCTGCGGCCTCCGATCCTCATGCGGAAATTAAACTGAATTCAAAGGGTCACCTTTTCCTCACGGATTTGAATTCCAAGAACGGTGTTTTTGTGAATGGAAAAAAACAATCAAAAGTTTTATTAAAAAAAAATTCTAAATTCACTATTGGAAAAAGTGAGTTTCAAGTGGTTTTTTTGGAAATGCCTGAAGAGATTTGGAAGGAAATTTTAAAGGATAATGTGCTTCGCGTTTCTGATCGTCCAAAAGACATGTCTTTTTTTCCCTGTTCTTTAGGTGTGGAGTTTTTATCCGGTCCGCAAAAAGGCGCTCGTTTTACTCTCACTTATGGCCCCCGTTATTTTGGTTCCTTTTCCGTGGATGTGCCTCTTTTAGACTCTAAAGCTCCACCGGAGGCTTTTGTTCTTTCTCCCGGGAAATGGCAGACTATTTTTAAAACGGATTTTCCGGAAACAGTTCAGTTGAATGGGCGGCAGACCCGGCAAATAGCTATTAAAGATAATGACACCGTGTTTATTGGTGAAACGGAGATTAAGATCACCTTCCTCGTTTAGTTTAGATAAGCAGCCGCCTTGTCCCATTCTTTGTGTTTGTGCTCTTGACGGGAAAGTTTCTGAAAGGCGTTGTTGCATATATAAGTATCTGAAATCACTTTTTTTTTATGAAGAACCGGAAATTTTCAAACCGGTAT
>JAPOOY010000200.1 GCA_026713205.1 Bdellovibrionales bacterium | reverse complement strand
CCAATTTATCCATTCATGCCCTTCGTGATACAGCCACTTCCTCTGTGTCACCGGAAATAAAGAAAGTATTTATTCAAACGGAACCTTCCGGTTCTCAAATTTGGATTAATCGTAAGTTTGTTGCTCAAAGTCCCAGTATGGTAGCTATTTCAATAACAGATTCTTCCACTCTCACTATACGCAAAGAGGGCTATATCCCAAGAACTTTTCAAGTAAAATCATCACTTCCCCCACGAGTGAACATAAAGCTGCGTAAGGACAATATACGGCAATCGCCTGAGCAAAATATTCGGGTGATTGATTAAGACCTGTTTATTTTGAATCTCTTTGTATTCGCTTTTGCTCCGGACAGTTATGCTAATCCGATTTAAATTTTCAGTTATTTTAACAATATCATATGGCCTGTAGCTTTATTCTAAATTTGACTCATGAAATTTCAAACACGCTCGGTATAAACTCCTGTCGTTTTTTTGTATTTCCGGTTTGCATCTCCAAAATCTCCAATTTGTTTGACTTATTCTTAGTTCAGTTGTCAAATTATATCAGTCCTGTTTGAATTTTGTGGTTTTCAAATTGAAAAAATATTGTCAGTTTTATTTTGAAATGGAAGTGTATTTATGAAAACCAATTCTCTTTTTAATAAAAAGGTAAAAAATGTGGCTGTTATTTATCGCTCCTCTAGCGCAAATGCGAAGAAAAAAGCGCAGGAAATCCAACAATTTTTTCTGGATCGACAAATAACCGCTTCCATTTTTCCTCAAAAATCCATAAGAACGACTCCCCGCACCCGATACGATTTAATTATCGCTTTAGGTGGTGATGGGACTTATTTGAAAGCCGTTCGCTATGGGCAGGAGCACAAGTCTCCTGTGCTTGGCGTAAATATGGGTTCTTTGGGTTTTTTAACAACTCATCCTGAAAAAGATATATTTTCCATCTTAAAGAAAACCTTAACCGGAAAAATGTTTATAAAAACCAATCACTTTATATCAGCCAAACTGTATCGGCAAAACAGAAGTCAGTCCGGGTCTAACCTTCAAGACCAGGCTCCTCTTCCTTTTTATAAGAAAGAGATGAAAGGGCCTGATAAGGTTTTTCAGGCGGTTAATGATATTGTAATTGAAAGGGGAGCCTTAAGTCATTTGATTTCCATTTCTATTTATGTAAATAACCAGTACATTTATTCTGTTAAAGCCGATGGGTTGATTGTCGCATCCCCTTTGGGCTCTACAGCCTATAATTTGGCGGCAGGAGGCCCCATACTTCATCCGGCCGTTTGTTCCTTTGTCATAACACCTGTTTGTTCCCATAGCCTCACCAGCCGCCCTTTAATTATTCATGACAAAAGCACAATTCATTTAAGGATAAGGGATAAAAAGGCCTTTTTGACTGTGGACGGTCTCACCCGGGAAGCTCTGCGCCCCAATCATATTTTGACTATTAAAAAGGATAAGAATTGTTTTTTATCTCTTATGGAAAAGAAGGAAATGGAGTTTACTCTCTTACGGGAAAAACTCAAATTTGGTCAAAGGGATTGAAGGATTTCTCCGGAATTGAATTCCGATCGGTCTATTTTCGGTGAAAAGCCTGTTGAAATCTGAAAAATTTGTATGCTATAATAGAAATATGATACAAGTGTCCTCCTCCGCCGCGGAGCATATTCGTTATTTAAGAGAAAGGGATAAGGTTTCCAACCAAATGCCCCTTAGAATTTCTGTTAAGGAAGGAGGCTGTTCCGGGTTTTCTTACAAGCTGGATTTTGATAAAGACCAGCAATCAACAGACAAGATTTTTGACTCTAACGGAGTAACTCTTGTGGTGGAGGGGAGAAGCCTG
>JAPOOY010000233.1 GCA_026713205.1 Bdellovibrionales bacterium | reverse complement strand
ATTGCCAGAAAAAGGGGGGTTTTATTTGTCATAAAGTAAAGGTGACAGAAGGAGAAGAGTTGAAGACAGATCAGTCCTGTCAAATGAAAGTGAATAAAGATCACCGGCGGCTTATAGCGGCCGGCCACTCCGCCACTCACCTTTTACATCAGGCTTTAAGGGAGGAATTGGGCGCTTCTGTTCATCAGGCAGGCTCATTGGTTTCACCCGGAGAGTTAAGGTTTGATTTTACCTTTCCAAAACCTTTAACGGAAGATCAAATCGGAAAGATTGAAAAACGGGTTAGAAAAAATATTCAATCTAAAAACCCTGTCTCTGATGCGAGCTACTCTTATGAGGAGGCCGTTCAAACCGGCGCCCTGTTTTTGAAAGGAGAGAATTATTCTTCCCGGGTGCGAGTGATCACTATGGGGGACAGTCGGGAATTTTGTGGAGGGATTCATGTAAAAAACACGGCTGATATTGGAAGCTTTAAAATAACTTCTGAAACAGGAGTGCAATCCGGGGTTCGGAGAATCACAGCGCTTGTTAATGAGAAAGCGGATAAATGGCTGGATTTTTTCATTCATCAAAATTTTGATCTTAGAAAATATTTGCATAGTTTTTTTTCCGGTTCTCAAAGAGGAGAAGCTTCGTTAAGTGGAAATAAGGCTCAGAATCTTTCCGGAAATAAACAACCATCTCACCTCACTAAAAATTTATCAGCTGAAGGAAACATTTCCATAGATGTAAAAATTGATATGGGAAGAGAAAAAATCAATCCTTTTATCTCCTGGATGAAAACACAGGATGAAAAAATCAAACAGCTTAAAAATCAGTTGAAAAATCTTATCCCTCCAGAAAAAAGTATGGATAAGGAAGATCAATCAGAGACATTTCAATCAAGCGGAAGCTTTCAACTTTTTTTAGAAGAAGGGGAATCATCTATTGATTATGAGGAATGGATTAAGAAACACGCTCAGTCCAGAGATTTTTTGGTTGAACAGATCCTGGAGTTCAGAAAGCATTTAAAATCATCCGTTTTAAAGGATATAGAGTCTTCCTCTCAGGATACAGAGAAGATGAAGACAATAATAAAAGATAAAAGGGGGGAAGTTCAGGCTCTTGAGGATCAATTGGCTAAATTCCCTTGGGAAGAGTTGGCCGAGAAGAATTTAAAAAAACAGGTTAGATTCTTTCATTTTGAAGAGGTGAAAGGAGGGTTGTTAATCATGGCTCTGCCAATCACAGATAGGAAAATCCTGTCAGACATGGCAGATCAGTTAAAGCTTAAAATTTCTTCCGGAGTGGTGGTGCTTTTAGGAGAAGGTCAGGAATCCTGGCCCCTGATGGTAGCAGTCACTAAAGATTTACAGAAATATATTTCGGCGGGAGAGCTGATGAAAAACACCATTATTCCTTTATTGGGAGGAAAGGGAGGAGGTCAGGCTCGGTTTGCACAGGGTGTAATAACCGACAAAAAACATTTTTCCGGTTTGGAGAAAACTTTACTTCAAGTTTTGAATCCTACTCTTGATGAAAAGAAGCAGACCAGAGAAATAAAAATATTTTTGAGAGATGTTTTTGTTTTTCCATTTCGTGTATTGTGGTTTAAAAATTTAGTCATAAGAAAATCTCT
>JAPOOY010000258.1 GCA_026713205.1 Bdellovibrionales bacterium | reverse complement strand
TAAAAAATGAAATTCCGAATAAGCAGGCGCACATAAGTGCGAGTCTCCTCATAAGTAATGTTCTCAATAAATTCCAGAGGATTGGATTTGTTGAGTGTCTTTCTCCATTTTCTGGTTTGGGTTTCACCGGCATTATAGGATGCCACAGCCAGAATAAAGCTATTATCATATTTTTTAAGGAGATGTTTTAAATAATAAGTTCCCAGGTGGATATTTTTACCCGGATGATAAAGATCACGAACACCTCTATAAGGTCGTTTTATTTTTCGGGCCATGGCACGGGCTGTGGAGGGTATAAGCTGCATGAGTCCAAAAGCATCACTGGAGCTTCGCGCTCGGGGGTTAAAAGCGGATTCCTGACGAATAAGAGAAAACACCAGAGCCTTGGACAGATCATGTTTTTTTACGGCGGCTTGTATTTCAGCTTCATATTCCCTGGGAAAAAAGAGGGCCGTGTGGGTTTTTCAAAAATATTTTTTTTAATGAGGTTCCAGATTCCCCATCATCTGGAAGACATTGAAATAATTTCGGGCGACTCTCTGAAGAGAGAGATAAGAGAGCCAGTCGGATCGTCTTTTCCTTTTGCGGCGAAGAAGATTTTTTTCCTGAAATCTTAAAAACCAGGTTGAAATTTCTTTTTCATTTAACAGATTCAGCCAGCGGA
Organism: Bdellovibrionales bacterium; assembly: GCA_026713205.1. Classification (GTDB taxonomy): domain Bacteria; phylum Bdellovibrionota; class Bdellovibrionia; order Bdellovibrionales; family UBA1609; genus JACOND01. The sequence goes on along the minus strand of JAPOOY010000258.1, from coordinate 2,628 downwards.
TAGTTTCCAAAATATCTTTATTCAGGTTGATATTGGTAACCACATTGGACAGATTATCCATAATATTTGTATGAAAATCCGGTATTTTACCCAATCGGCGATGAGCTAAAAGTCCATAATAACCAAAGGGATCTTCCCGGATAATTCTGTTAAAAGTTTTAATACCGGCCACTTTTTGGTTTAAATCCCATTGGGTTTCTCCTTTCCAGTAGAGGACTCTGGCTTTCAAATAAGGGCTTTTTGTCACTCTGAGGAGAGTTGAAAAAACTGTAAGAGCGGATTTTCCCTGTCCGTCTTGCCTTAAAATCCAGGCTTTTCTCCAGAGAACGGATTCCAGAAAAGGGGAAATATTTGGTTTTATTTTAAATAAACCCAATATCTGATCCAGTTCTTTGAGGCTTTCCTCCCATTTTCCCTCCTGTTCTTTAATTAAGGCTTTTAACCAATAAGCCTGGCTTTTGATTGTCTGAGAAGGGAGAGAGGGAGGGATTTGATTTAATGCTTCAAGAGATTTTTCATTTTGATCCAAGTTCCAGAAATCTCTGGCCAGTTGAAGTTTATTTTTATAATAGGCTTCCAGTGCCGCCGGTGTTTTTTGGCGGCTGAGGAATTGAGACCATTGTTTTGAGGCCGTTAAGTATCCCTTTCGGTTTCGTTGGTTTTTATACATCCACCTCAACCATTTGAAGCAAAGATTTTTTTCTTCAAAGGAAGATTTGTCGGAGTTTAAAACTTTTCGGTAAAAGTAAAATGCTTTTTGAAAGTCCCGTGCCAAACGATAATCATGGGCTATGGAAAGATAATCTTCAAACTGTGGATGGGGATTAAATCGTGGGGCCATTTTATAAAGCTCTGCTTGCAGGGAGATCAGTCTGGCATCCTGTTCCTCTCTTGCCAACGAAACGGCGTGTTTCAAATAAGACACCCGGGTTTCTTTAGCATCTTCATGTTTTCCGAGATATTCAGCCGCATCCAGAATATGCTTACGATTTTGAAATTTTTTACCACGCTTATAAAAAGTTCGGGCCAGTCTGAGACGAAACCACGGCGCAAAATCTTCCGGAGAAAAACGAAGGGGAGAAGAAAAGGGACATAGAGAATAGGAAGAGATCAAAGCCAGTTGGTGTAGTGGAAAAGCTTTCTCCTGTGAAAGGTCTTTCATTTCCTGACAAAAGATGGTTTCATCTTTTTCCTCAAACACAAGAGCTTTTTTAAATTTCAGCCACCAAAGGGCGTTTTGATGGGATTGATGGGTGTTTTCCAGGGAAGAAAACACCGATTGAATTTGTTCCTTTGTTCTTTTTTCAATTTGAGAGGGTAAAGAGAGTTCTGAAGGCAGAAGGGGAGATTCTTCAGCAAAGGCAGAGGGAATGGATAGGAAAATCAGTAAAGAAAGCATAATACACGCTGCAAACTAATAAATAAGACCAGTGATATATTTTATATTGTTCGTTTTGATATAGAAGAAGAGGTTATTGGTGTTGTCTTTCCAAACGGGCTATTCGGTCTTCTAAAGGGGGATGAGTGGAAAGCAAAGCCATCCAGCTTTTTTTAGGCCGGCCTGAGATTTGCAAATAGCCATAGGATTCCTGCTTGGGGGACACTTCCTCGGGTCTTAGGGGTTGAGAGGATCGCTGGAGCGCTTTTAGGGCGCGTATCATGCTTCCTGCGCCGGCAAATCGCGCGCCGCCTGCATCAGCGCGATATTCTCTTTTTCTGGAGAAGAAACCCAATACCATAGAGCCAAAAATCATAAAAACCATTTGTAATCCCATGAAAATCAAGTGTTCCATCCAAAAGGATCTCTGCCGCATTTGAGATGCTATCATCCGCGCCACCAGACGGGCCGCTAAAAGAACCATTGTGTTAACAATTCCCATCAAAAGAGTCATGGTGACCATATCTCCATTGGCAATATGAGCCACCTCATGCCCCAATACCCCTCTGAGCTCCTCTTTATTTGTGCGGGATAACAAGCCGCTGGACACTGCTACGAGGGAGTTTCGTTTATTTGGTCCTGTGGCAAAAGCATTCATATCCGGGCTTTCATAGATGCCCACTTCCGGCATTTTCGGCAGGCGGGCCGCCCGGGCCATTTCATGGACCATCTCTACAAGTTCTCTGTCTTCTCCATGGCATTGTTCAGGGTCAATGATCTGAACGCCCATCCATTTTTTGGCGGACCATTTGGAAATGGCCAGGGAGAAAAAAGCGCCTCCAAAACCGATAAGAGAATATAGAATGAGATAAAATGGCAAATCTCCCTGAAAACCGAAGTAGCTCATAACCAAAGTGGCTACAATACTGGCGCTGACGACAATCAGCATATTGAGAGCAATTAAAAAGAAAAAACGCCTGAAAAATGACATAACTCCACCTCTTTTTTATGAAATGTAGAGGGATAGGGGAGAAAAGTCAAGTGCAGAAGTTGGAGATTTAGTGAATTTAAAAAAACCTGTTATCAGAAAAACAGGGTTTTTTGACCTCTCTTGATTTCTTGGCGTTGAATGGAAGAACATATTAAGTTATAATAGATTTTGTCTCTGGAATGTCCCTCATAAATGTAAAGCTTAGAGTTCACACAATGAGTTGTCTTTTAGCCTTATGAGGATATTTTAATACAAAAAG
>JAPOOY010000167.1 GCA_026713205.1 Bdellovibrionales bacterium | reverse complement strand
TTTGTGAGAAAAAGGAACCTTGGTGATATTTCCTTCGCTGAATTCAATAACAATTGTTTCATTCGCTTGGGTATGAATTATCAATTCACCGGTAAATTTGGCTTTATGGGCTTTGAAAAGGAGGCTGACACCTTCACAGCTCTGAAAAGACCTGTCTTTGGGAATATCAAAAGATGGCGTTGGTTCATTTTTTATGGCAATGCTTGTGGCGGTGAAGGTTCTATTTTGCATAAATGCATTAAGGTTTTCCATTAACAGTTTTTCATTGATGGGTTTTGTCATGCAAATTGTTCGGGATTTTAACTGCAAGGGGATTTTTTCTTTCATGGATTGTTCGGTAAAAAGTCCGCTCATAAGAATAAATTGAGAGTTAAGAATAGCGGGTTGATCTTTAATTATGTTTAAAATTTCAGTTCCGCTTGTTTTTGGTAAAAGAATATCAACAAGCAATACATCATAAGAGCTGGTTAACATTGGTTTCGCCTCTTCCCAGGAAGAAGTTAATGTTACATTCCATCCTCTATCACTTAGTAAATCCTTCAAACAGCTGGCAAATGCAGAGTTGTCTTCTATGATTAGAGCTTTCATTGCTTAAGGATTATCGGCTGAATGTCCGGAAAATTTTAAATTTAAGTCTCTAAAATACTGTTTTTATGGCATTTAGAGCATTGAAGAACCGAAAGAGGCCTGTTTTATCAAAAAAGGCCGTCAGAGGGAATGCCATCCCAGGCAAAATGAGCCGTCACTGAAACCCGCTGAAAATTCATCATTAAATCTATGATTAGCGCCGTAAGCGATGAGCACTAAACGGGGATGAGGGCGCCTTTGTCGGTAAAATTTATTCACTTCTTCCAGGACTCTTCTTTCTCTAAAGTGAAGTAGCCAGTAGTCCCTGTCTGGATCGGATCCCTCTGGCGCGTTAAAAAGCATATCTAAACTGCCATTGTATCTTAATAGACTGATGCGCTTTAAGTTTGATGTGACAGCCTCTAAATCCTGTTCAGAAGCTGTTTTATAAATATGATTTCCAGGAATTTGTCCTAAAAGCCAGGCCGTTAAAGCGCCACCGGTATGAGCAAGAAACTCTTTTTGAGAGGCGGTTAAAGATTCATAGTGTTGAACGACTTTTCCGGGAAAAAGACGATGGGCTGTGTTGTATCGTTCTTGAAGCTGGAATACAGTGTTGTCCAGCCGTGAAAATGTTGTTCTATCTGTTCCCTGCCCAAGCTGGGAGTAGGTGTGGGTATTGTAGTGGTCCGTTAGAATGCCCTCTGAAAAAACAGCAATAGATGGCCTATAAGAAAGAATAGTGTGGAGCAGTTGAAATTGTGACATGCTCACCCTTTCAAATTCTCTTTGATCTCCCTTAAAACCAGTGGGAGGATAATGAAACATGGGAAAATGGGCTATTCGTGTGTTTCCGGGATACTGGCAGGATTTAAATTGTGTATTGTTAAAGCTCAGGGAAATGGCTTTAGGGTTGTATTGTGAATGTGAAACAGGTGGGGAACCCGGCTGACACCCTGCTATTAGAAAAAGAACTAAAAACAGTCCGTGTTTTGAGAACATTCTTTCATGATACATTGAATAATTAATGTTAAGATTTTTTTCTTTTTAAAACAAGTCCTTTTGCTTGTTTACAGAGGCGGCTAATCCTAAAAAAGCCATAGCGGTTAAAGAGTGAGAGCCTCCATAAGACATGAGGGGGAGAGGGGATCCTGTTACGGGAAACAGCCCCATAGTCATGGCCAGATTGAGCAGAATATGCCAAAATAAAAACATCCCCGAACCCAAACATAAATAACATCCAAAGCGATTTCGGGCCTGAGCCGCATAGGAGAGTATAAGGAAAATAAGAAGCAGAAATAAAATTAAAGTTCCCAGGCTTCCAAGAAACCCGTATTCTTCACTTAAAACACTGAAAATAAAATCCGTATGTCGTTCGGGAAGAAATTGCAGTTGATGTTGAGTCCCTTTTGAAAATCCTTTTCCTTTTAATCCTCCACTTCCAATGGCAATTTTTGATTGGATGATATTATATCCTGTGCCTCTGGGATCTTTCTCAGGATGAATAAAACTTGTAATTCGGTTTTTCTGGTAGGGTTTTAGGACTAGTTTCCAGGCGAAAGGGATGCTGATACAGAGAATGGCGACAATCCAGATAAAGGATTTTTTGCTTATACCATTAAATAAAATCAAAGTGGATAGAAGTAAAATGCTTATACCGGCTGTTCCAAGGTCAGGCTGGATTGCCACTAATACCACGGGCAGAGCAATGAAAAGCCCGTATTCTATAAGTTGTCCCAGGGAGAGGATTTTCTTAAATTCCTGAAATGAAAGTTTGTGCGCAACTAACAAGACCAAAACAAATTTTAAAAATTCCGAGGGCTGATAATTAAAAAATCCTAAATCAATCCATCTTTTTACTTTTTGACTTTCCTCTCCAAAAAACAAAGTAAATATTAATAAAATAATATGAATAAAATACAGCGGCCAGGCGACTTTTTTAAGAAAAGAGTAATCAATGCCATAAAGAATAAAAAAAACCAGCCAACCTGAAAACAGCCATAGAATCTGCCGGTTAAATAAAAATTTATTTAGAGAATACGCTCCATGAGTTGCGCTATACAAAGTAATCAATCCAATTCCCTGAAGTATTAAAATGAGAACAACAAATCGGAAATCAATTTTCTTAAAGAACTTTATTAATTCATGATATAAAATTTTCACTGGGTCACCTCATTGCTCTTATATTTTTTATAGTAAGCTTTGATAATATCTCTTGCTATGGGGACAGAGCCTGTGGAACCGTGACAGGAATGTTCTGTTAAAACAGAAACAATAATTTCCGGGGAATGGCTGGGAGCAAAGGAAGCAAACAATCCATGATGTCGCTGCTCTAAGGGAAGCAGTTTACATTTTTTAAAGATTTTTTCCGAGGAAAAAGAAATCACCTGGGCTGTTCCGGTTTTTCCGGAAAAAGGTATTTCAGGAAGATTCCACCACCGAGCTGTTCCTCCCGCGCCCTGTACCACTTTTCTTAAACCCTTTTTAACTGTTTTAAAATGGCGTCTGTCAAGACGATCCGTTAGGGTATCCAATGTCGTTGGTTGTTGAATTCGGCTTCCGGCAATTCTTTTCACCAGAAAGGGTTGTACCACAAGCCCTTCCGTAGCGATGATATTATAGGCAATCGTTAATTGTAAAAGTGTCGTCAGTAAGGCTCCCTGCCCGATGGCAAAGGTGAGAGTTTCCCCCTCTTGCCAGGCTTGTCCGATGGCTTTCTTTTTCCATTGAGGTGTGGGAATCAATCCTTTTATTTCACCTGGTAATTCAATATTTGTCCTCCGGCCAAAACGAAAGAGCTTGGCGTACTTTGCAATTTTTTCAGCGCCCAGTTCCAGTCCGATTTTATAAAAAAAAGTATTGGATGATTTTTCCAAAGCGGTTATCAGGTTGATGTTGCCGTAACCAACTTTTGAGTGATCATGAAAGATCTTAGTTCCCAACCGAAAGACAGCCGGAGCGTGAATCAAAGTCTCTTCTGTAATAATTTCTTCCTGCAAGGCGGCCAGGGCCACAAAGGGTTTAAAAGCGGAGCCTGGAGAATAGTGTTCCTGCAATCCTTTGTTAATAAAAGATTTTTTATTTTCCTGGATAAACTGTTTCCAGAAAGATTTGCTTATTTCAGAGGAAAACACATTACCGTCAAATCCAGGAGAACTGACCCAGGCTAAAATTTCCCCGTCAGTCTTCATGGCAATGACGGCTCCCTGTCGGGGGCCAATGGCATCTTGTCTCTGAAACGCTTTAAAGGCGGCTTTTTGAATATCCTTGTCAATTGTTAGAGACAGGTTCTGTCCCTGCCGGATTTTTCGGTTTAAAAGTTGAAAAGGCAGGGGAGTTTCAGTGGAAATCCGGTTATGAGCATCCACTTCAATGACAGCGACGCCGTCTTCCCCCCTTAGATATTTATTGTAGGTTTTTTCCAAACCGGCCTTACCGGTCATCTCTCCTTTTTTAATATTTTTTAAATCTTTTAAATCCTCTTGAGAGGCTTGTCCTGCGAAACCGAAAATTTGAGATCCATTTTCTTTTAATGGGTAAACTCTTGCGCCTCCTTCTTCTACATAAATTTCCGGATGAATCCAGTGAAGGAGTTTTAATTCATGAATTTCCTTTAGATTTAAATGACTTGTTATAATGATGGGATGAAAAATCCCATATCTTTTTTTGTTTTTGTTAATTTTGTTTTTAATTTTTTCTTCGGACCAATTGATTATTGAAGCCAGTTTTTTTAAAACACCTTCCAGGTTTTCTGTTTCATTTAAGTTAATTTTTAATTGAGCTGTGGAGGCGTTGGTGACGAGAATTTTTCCCTCACGATCCAGCATGAGACCTCTGGGAGCCAGAAGAGCTTGTTGTTTGAATCGATTGATATTTGAATAGTTTTTTAGTTTGTCACCATGACGAATTTGCAAAAACCAAAGTCGTGTAGCCAGCAAAATAAAAAAACTTGCTACAATAATTTTTAAAAGCAGGAAATCCATTTGCTGAGATTTAATTTCCTGCTCTTCTTTTTGTGTATAAAAAAACATTTATGATCGCGGGTTTAGCTGTAATTTGTTCAGGAGGGGATATAATAAAATGCCCCAAAGGGAAGTGAGAAAGGCGTTGATCAAGATGAGATATAAGGAAGGAGCGGCAAAATGGGGTTGTGTGGAAAAGTAGGATAAAATGTTCAATATTAAAGGAAAGAAAACAGCCCAAATTCCACAGGCCACAAAAAAGAACCGAAATTCTTTCCAATGGTAAAAGTTACAGCTGAACATAGTGGGAACATATATGAGTATATAAGCTGCAAATATATTGATAAAGGGCACCACCGAGAAGCCTGTTGATAAAACGCTTATTCCATAAAATAAACTGAGTGTAAAAACCGGGGATGCGTACAGAGAAAAAAGAAAAAGAAATGGCAAAGAGAATAGAGATGTAATTCCGTGAAATATTTAAGTTTCTGTCGCAAGAGCGGTTTGTGTTATAA
>JAPOOY010000254.1 GCA_026713205.1 Bdellovibrionales bacterium | reverse complement strand
TCCCGAAAAAAGATATCCAAAAAGCTATCAATGATAAAAACAGTTATGCGCCTATGGGACAAAAGCTCATCCAAGACGGACTCCTTAGCCCTCATTTGGTCAGTTTTATTTTAAAAGAACAGATTAAAATCAGAATCAGTCAAATTATCTCCTCACGCTCCTTTACAGTAGAGGTTATTCCGAAGTCTGTTGAAGTTGCCGATGAAGCGGTCACTTTTAATGAACAAGATTTTATGGAATGGTCCATAGATTGCATAAAAACAAAATTCACCGCTCAATGGATGCAGACTTTTTTTAACAAAAATAAAGATAATTTTATCCAACCCGCAGATCCTATCAGATCACATTTCAATCACCCTTTTATTAAAAACTATCAAGCCCTTTTTGATAAGATAACCAAAAGCTCCACACTGTATAATATTGTCCGTGAACTTAGCCCGAAAATATCCAATCAAAAGATCACAAAAATAAATGCTGAAGATTATAGAATAGCTTTGGAAATAATTTACTTTGGAATTATCACCCAATCCTTACAAATAAGAACCATGGAAAGAATTATGAAGAAATCAAAAAAATTGGAACATTTAGCTGATACAATCCTCCAATGCGAGCCTAATGATTTATTTCTGATATTTGGTCTTCCTGATAAAGCTTCCGAAGAAAAAGTAACGGCAAACTATAAACAAATCGTCAAACTTCTGCATCCTGACAAATACCCGCCTAATATATCTGATGAATTAAAAGAAAAATGTCATAAGGCCTTTACGAAAGCTACGGAAAGCCATGAAACATTAACCGACTCTAAGAAAAGAGACCTCTATTTAAAAAAGACAGACGATAGCACTTTTATTAACATCATTTCTTTATATGAAGAGGGGCTTCAAGCTCTTTATTCTGAAAATTATACCTTGGCGGTTCATTTGTTTTCAAAGATTCAGGGTAAACCAAAGGCGCCGGGAAATACAATGCTCTACATGATATGGGCTCAAATAAAAGCCAGTCCGGCAGCTATGAAAGATAAAACTTTCTGTGGAAATATAAAAAAGCAAATCAGCGCCATTCCAAATGAAGAACGAGTATCTTATATGTTTTGGTTTATTAACGGGATTTACTGTTCCTACACGGGGAATTATGAACAGGCGCTTTCTTTATTAAAAAAAGCCCTTGAGCTGAAAAAGGATTTTAAAGAAGCTAAAGCGGAATACACGAGAGCTAAGCTGATGCTGGATAAAAATCAACCCGTTCAATCCCTCTCCAATAATAAAGGCGGGATTTTATCCAAATTTTTTAAAACCGGTTAAACTCTATTATTTTTTTCAAAATACGAATTTAATTCCCTGAAAATCAATTTCTTTTCGTTTTTTCAAGGCTCTCTGATTTGCTGCTCATCTTACATGGTTTGGGCCGATTATTTAGCTTTGCTGACTTGGCAGGGCTGTAAAGTATTTTTAAAGGACTTTGAGTCTCTTACAACATTCAATCCCCATACAATTGAAGATATAAAGTCTATTGTTTCTCACTCGGAGACCAAACAATTCTTAATCCATAATAAATATTGGTGGAAAAAAGCGGAGGAAAACTACAAATCCTTCTCACAAAAAGGTTATAAACTAACCTGGCCGGGAAAAGAAGATTACCCCTCTTCCTTTTTAAAACTCAATAGCCCTCCTTTATCTTTAACTTACCTTGGTGATTTGCTTCGGCTGGAAAAAGAACAGTACTTTCCGCTCACCATTGTGGGAAGCCGCAAAGGACAGGAAACAGCATTAAATTGGATGGATTTCTATCTCCCCAAAATTATCCGAACAAAAAAGATTTGTCTTGTAAGCGGCGGCGCCAGAGGAATTGATCAAAAAGTTCACTCCATAGCTATTCGCCTGAGTTCTCCAACTGTTTGCTTTTTACCTTCCGGTCTGGATTTTTTTTATCCCTCCGGCCTGCTTCAATTTAAAAAAAGTATTTTAGATCATGGCGGAGTATTTATCAGTTGTTTTCCGCCGGAATTTGAAATGAGAAAACCTTTTTTTCATATTAGAAATGAACTCTTGGCCTGCTATTCCAGGCTGGTCCTGGTGGGACAAGCTCAAATTCGCAGCGGCACAATGCTGACTGCCCAAAAAGCATTAAATTATGGAGTCCCTGTGGCGGCGCTTCCCGGCCCTCCGTTATCAGCAGCCTGGACTGGTAATTTACAATTACTTTACGATGGAGCCTATCTATTAAGAGATGAGACTGATCTTTCCCTGCTTATTGAAAGTCTTATATATAATCCTAACCAATCGTGTTTAAGAAGCCCGCCTTCTGTTTATTCTATCTGATTACATATCTTTGAATTCATCAAATTCCTCTTCAACCTCCATAGGGACTGGCGAAGGAGTTTTGTCATCCGGCGATGTTTTTTTCCTTTCTTTTACACTTTGCTCTCCCTCGGATTTTTCCAGCTCTTCATCACTAAACTCTTCCCTTTCCTCTTCTTCCTTTTGTACATCCTGAACTGCATCCTCGGCTTCCCCTTCATTCATTGGC